>CAYYHF010000224.1:0-4419 GCA_964471415.1 uncultured Clostridia bacterium
GGTCAGTGTGCCCAGGGCCGTATCGGCATGGAGAGTAACCGAGACAGTGGGGCGGCTTGCCGCGGCGCCCACTGCATTGGCCGCCTCATGGTGCGCCAAGAGCTCGAAGGATAGGCCCATCAGCGCCGCGGCGCGGGGCACGAACACGGGCGCCGGGGCTCCCATTCCCATAAGCAGATGGGGGCGGATATCGCGAGGTGCCAGCATCTCGGAGACTGTGTAGACCGGCGCCGACTCGAGCTCTTGGTAGGCGGATTTGATCTCCTCGGCCAGCTGCGATGCGAACGCGGAGACGATTGCATCTGCCGCGGCCGTTGCGGCAAGGCCCAGGGGCTCGCCCAAAGCTGCTAGCGCGCGCTCTGCGCGTCCGAGATCGCAGCTTCGCGAAGGAATCGTGGCCAGGCCCAGCACAGCCGCGGCATCGGTGGGAGTGAGCGCCGTTCCGCCCAAGGCCAAGGGTGTGCCTGCCCGGCGCGGCCCTATACGTATACGCGCGTGTTCCACGCGAATCTCGCTGTCGCCGCCCAGCCCCACTGAGCGCGAGTAGAGCGCCGGCACCAACGTGGCGTGGCCGGATATCACAGCGCCCAGTCTGTCGAAGACCGGGTCTCCTGCCACAAGCACAGATATGTCGGTGGTCGTGCCGCCGATGTCGATCACGGCGGCATTGACGAAGGGCTGCGTTGCCAGCGCCAGGGCGCCCATTGTGCTGGCAGCCGGGCCGGATAGTATGGCTTCGATGGCGCGTTGGGCAGACTCAGCAAGACGCATTGTGCCTCCGTCCGCCTTGAGCAGAAAGGCCTTGCCTGCCGCCGAGGATGCTTGGCATCGGCCGAGCATCAGCTCTTCCACCATCTTGACGAACACACGCTGCTGCCGTGATATGCCGGCATTCAGGTAGGCAGTTGCCAACCGCCGCGGGAAGTTGGACCTGCCTGAAACTCGGTGCCCGGTGGTGATCGATGTGAACTCAGGATATCTTGCCTGAGCCGCCTGCTCTATCTGAAGCTCGTGGCAGGGGTTGCGATGGGAAAACTTCCCCACAATGGCCAGCGCGGTGATGCCCCGGTCCGCGGCGGCAGAAAGCGCCCCATGGACCGACTCCATGTCCACCGGAGAAGTCACGCGTCCACGATGGTCAATGGATCCGGCTACATGCTGAACCGGGAACCTGAGGCCTAGGTCCTCCATGCGCATTCCGGGCCCCGGAACGGCAAGGGCCAGCGTGGGGTCGCCGCGTCCCTCCACTATGGCATTGGTCGATAGAGTAGTGCTCAGATGGAGTTCGCACGGTTTCCCGGCACAACCCGCCGTCTGCAGCGCCTTTTCGAAGGCGGCTGTGGTGCTCTGGATGAGCGAGTTGGGGTCGGTAGGCACTTTGGCCGTGCCTGCCACTTCTCCGTCTATGATGATCGCGGCATCCGTGTTGGAGCCGCCAACATCGATTCCCACAACAGGCACACATGACAAAATGATCACTCCTAAAGCGCGTGAGCTCACAAGTATCTTCATTCACTGCCGAAGGGCGAAATCCTCTCAGGAATCGGGAACCGCGTCTGGCAAGCGCGTGCGTTCGCAGCGGAAAGAGGTGAAAACCGCGCTTGTGACTATAGGTCAATGTAGTAGCGACAATATCATCCAAACGGAGGGTTTGACTTGAAAAGCGACAATTCCAGCGATCATGTGGGTTCAGTGCAAGCGCACGTAGCGTTGTCTCACCAAGTATTGCCGGTCGGCGTTCCCGGGCTGCTATGGGCTGTAGTAAAGCTTTCAAGCGGCGCGGACTCGAGGGAAGAGATGGAACGGTTGCCTCTGAATTTGGGAGTGGTGCTCGACAGAAGCGGCTCCATGGACGGACGCCCTCTCGACTATGTGAAGCGGGCGACTAGATTTCTGGTGGAGCAGGTCGGCGCAGACGATGCTCTTTCGCTGACCGTCTTCGACAACCAGGCGGATGTGGTCATTCCGGCGCAGCTCGTAACGAGAAAGGATCTCCTAAAGAGAACCGTTGATTCGATCGCTTCCGGGGGAAGCACCAACTTGTCGGGCGGACTGCTCCGAGGTTACGAAGAGACCTTCAAGCAGTGCCGGACCGGGCAGGTTAACAGGGTGCTCCTACTCACTGACGGAATGGCCAACGCGGGGATCGTCGATCCCGATGTGCTTGCCGCCAAGGCCGGCGCAATGCTCAGGCGGGGCGTGTCTTTGTCTACGGTGGGCGTGGGGCTCCACTTTAACGAGGATCTTCTGATCCAGTTGGCCGAAGCCGGGAACGGGTCCTATTATTACGTTAAGGAGCCCGATGAAATCCCCAGAGTGTTCGCCTCCGAACTTGAGGGGCTTCTCTCCGTGGTTGCACAGGGCATCAGCCTCAAGGTAAGCGGCCAGTCGGGATGTCGGGTTGCGGCGTGCCTGGGCTACGCCCCCAAGTTTGAGGATACAGGGGCATCGCTGGCCTTGCCAGACATGTTTCAGAATGAGGAGAAGCTACTCGCAGTCGAGATTGTCCATCCGGCTCTGGCTTTGGGGCAGCATGAAATCGTCAAGATCGAGTTGTCGTATGCTGATGCGTTGCACGATCTGAGCCAGGTGCGAATGGAGCTAGTAGCTTCGATGGTTTCCGGGGGCGCGGGAGATCAACCGGAACAGCCGGACTTCGAGGTCATCAAGATTGTGGAGCTCACCAAGACTGCTATCGCCAAAGATAAGAGCGTTGAAGCGATCGACCGCGGCGATGTTGCGGCCGGACAGCAGATGCTGCAGGAACGGCTGACAGCCCTGAAAACGCTTGCCGACCGCTGCGGATCGGACGATCCGGATCTGCAGGAGGAGATCAGCAATCTAGAGCAGATGAAGGTCGGGGACTGCGCCGAGTTCTCCGCCTCGTTCGACGCAGGCAGTCGCAAAGACCTGAAATACCAGAGCTATCAGCGGCGGCACAACCGTCCCCAGAAGTGATGGCTGCGATCACTTGGCCTCCGAATTGAACAAGCCAGCAATGGCTGCCTGAAGCTGGCTTACATGGTCGATGAGGGTCAGCTGGAAACCGTGCTTTACCGATGCGGCGGCGAGGTACTGGTCTGTGCCTGTGCCGCGCGTTGCGATGAAATAGTGGACTCCGCCCAGGCTCGCATCCAGCAAGCGCTGGGTGACGGGATCGGGTCCGTCTGGGCCTCCTATGTAGACGCCTACAATGGCGAGCCCGCACATGCGCATCTTGCCCAGTATGTCCTCTATTCGCCGTTGCTCGGTTCGTGCGGTGAGTCCGGTTTTCTTCATGCCGTCTTCATCGGCTCCGAATGCGATTATCACTGTGCGGCTTGACTTGATATCGCAGCATATCGCCAAGGGGGCCGCAGTGTACTTCAGGCCTAAAGCGCTCACTGCTTGTTTCACGATGACATAGTCGTTGCCCTGGCCGGCGCTGGTAACGAAGACAGGCGCCTTGGGCGCCGGCGGCGCGGCCGCGCACAAGGGGGCCCGCATGATGCCTGCAAGGATCAGCAGGACAAGAAACGTCACAACAGGGCATCTGCGCATGGATCTCGACACCTCCTGGTTACGAAGACACTTCGGATTTTCATCTTTCTACACGAGTCCCGGAGACTCCTTGTCGGCCGGCTTCACTTCCACCAAATAGCTGCGAGGGCCATCAGCGGGATCTGGGCGCGCATCCGCCAAGAACTCTGCCGTGACCGCCACTGCCACGATGAATGAGCCGACAGCGAGGATCCAGCCTCCTATCACTCTGAGCAGGGCCAGAATTGACTTATTGCAGCTTGACCCCATTTAAGGCGCCTCCTCCCGATCAGGCTTGCCGCCTTCAGATCCGCCATTCACCTCATACGCCAGCCGGCAGGTGAATGTGCCGGTTCAGCAATCACGGCTGGTGCGGAGAGCGGATCGGGCGTGCAAGAGGGAATCTTGCCCAGTGTGGCGAATGAGGGCTTACCGGAGGCCGATGGTACCAGGCGGCGATCTGCTCGCCTGGCGATTCGGACAAGAAAGGCCTGATCGGCAGTGGGAGTCGTGGATGGCGTTGCAGGGGTAGTTCTTGCCGGGGGCGCGGGCAAGCGACTGGGAGGGAGCAAGGCCCTCGTGAAGCTGGGAGGAACGCCGCTGATCCAGTATCCCGTGGACAGACTGGGAAGTATTGTCGACACCTTGGTGATCGTGGGGTCATGCCCGCACGAAACCCGTGAAATCGCCCAGGCGGTGACGTGGCCCGCAGGATGCGAGCTGATATGCACGTGGGACGGAGCCGGAATCGTCACGGGCGAGGCAGTCGGAGTCGGGCAGGGGCGTCTGGGCCCGCTTGCGGGAATCAGGGCAGGGCTTGCCGCATCGCCGCACGCAAGGTGCATTGTGGTCGGATGCGACATGCCGTTTCTGTCTGCTCCTCTGTTGCGATACATGGCC
>CAYYHF010000225.1:0-4386 GCA_964471415.1 uncultured Clostridia bacterium
CCTGAGGCCGGGTATTCGGCGCCGATCCCGGCCAGGCCCGCGTGGAATCTAGAGCGCGCCCGCGCACAGGCCCTGTCGTGGGCAGGCCGAACCGCAGCCGAACTGAGCCTGGATGCAGCGGACGATGTCTCGATCGTTGAGGAAGAGAGCTTCAATGTGGTGCGCGGTTTCTACACAGTCGGGCGTATATTCAACATTAAAGCTCAGGTCAGGCCCAAGGCCCAGAGAATCGCGGGCCTCGGCGCGGCAATGGGCAAATCCGGCGATGAAACGGGGGGACGCTAAGCCATGCAATCCACACAGTGCGCGCAGCGCGCGCAGTCCGCGCTATACCGTGTAGGCCTGGTGTTCTTCCCCGCGTTCGACTGGGCCATAGCCTCAGACCACCCCGAACGTGAGGAGCGCCTGCTCTACACCCGCGACCAGATCGCAGAGGAAGGTCTGCTGGATGTTGGTCCTATCAAGGAATACCGCCCCCGGATCGCAACAGACGCCGACATATGCCGCGCCCACATCTGCGTCCCCACCGTAGCCAGCGTTGCCACGCAGTCGCACCGCATAGCCGCCGGAGGAAGCATGCTCGTGGCCGACCTCGTCATGGACGGCAGAGCGGACCGCGCGTTCGCCCTGCTACGCCCGCCGGGCCATCACGCAATGCGGATCGTCCACGGTTCGCGAGGTTTCTGCAACATCAATAACGAAGCCATCATGGTGGAACATATCCGGAGCGTCTACGGCGCGGACAAGCGTATAGCCATCGTGGACACCGATGCCCACCACGCCGATGGAACGCAGGACATTTTCTACAACGATCCGGGAGTGCTCCACATCTCGCTGCATCAGGACGGACGTACCCTCTACCCGGGCACCGGTTTTGTGACCGAACGCGGCGGCCCGGCCGCCTACGGCATGACAGTCAACGTTCCGCTGCCCCCCGGCACTGGCGATCCCGGCATGCTGTATGTCATGGACAATCTGGTCCTCCCCATACTCCGCGAGTTTCAGCCGGACCTCATCGTGAATGCAGCCGGGCAGGATAACCACTATACCGACCCGCTCACGAACATGAACTTCACCGCGCAGGGATACGCCCGCCTCACCCAGATGCTCGCGCCGGATATCGTGGTGCTGGAGGGCGGCTATTCCATCGAAGGCGCGCTTCCGTACGTAAACTTAGGGATCCTACTGGCCCTGGCGGGCCTGGACACCAGCGCCGTGCGCGAGCCCGACTGGCAGCCCGAGCTTGCAACCCAGTCGCGGGAGGTGAGCGACACCATCGCGCGCCGAGTGGCGGCGCTGCAGGAAATGTGGTCGACCCGCCGCGATGCAGACCTGGAAGCCATTTTTGGCTCAGGCCGGTTTTTCCAGCGTTGCCGAGAGATCTACTACGATACCGACAACATCGCAGAACGGCAGACCGAACGTATCCGCCTCTGCGGCGGCGCCTGTAGCGGATGGAGATCTATAAGGTCCGAAGGCTTGCACGCATTCACAGGTAGAACTGCCCGTATCGGCGCGGTGATTGTGCCCCGCCATGCATGCGGCCAGTGCAGGTCTGAGGCCCAAGACGAGTTCGAACAGGTGTCCGCGCAGGCGCGCGCTGGACGCCTGGATCTTGCCTACCTTCAGGATGTCGAAGGCGATGCATTGGCCGTTCGCCGTCCTTGACTGAACTCCAGAGAGGAGAGTGTGTAGTGTCCGGCCAGTTTCGCGCAGCAATCACAGAAGTAGTCAGCGCAGTGGGCCCTCTCACAATCGCTGTTGCAATCCTTGGCGCAATCTTTCTCGGTTTCTCGTGGGGCGCTCTGGCACAGCTCCTCGTGGGCGCTGTATTCACCGCGGTCGGCCTGTTCCTGTTTCTCAGAGGGGTCAGGGTAGCCCTGCTCCCAATGGGCGAGATGATCGGGGCCTACCTGCCCAAGCGCGGGTCGCCCGTGCTGCTTGCAGTCACGGCGTTCGTCTTCACCTTCAGCGTGACCATAGCCGATCCATCGGTGCACGTGCTGGTAGCCCAGGTTGCGTCATTTCCCGACTCCGGCATCAACCCACAGCTTCTGGCCATACTGCTTTCGGGCGGCATGGGACTCATGGTCACCATAGCCATACTAAGAATGCTCCTGAACGTCCCGATCAAATGGGTGTTCACCGGGGCGTACATCGCCGTGATCGCGCTCTCGTTCTTCACCCGGCCTGAGCTGGCGCCCCTCTTCCTCGATTCAGGCAGCGTTTCCACAGGCCCGATGGCCGTCCCGTGCATAATCGCTCTGGGGCTGGGCACTGCGTCCGTGCTCCAGCGAAAGCAGAGTCTGGCCGATGAGTTCGGCCTGGTGGGCTTGGCCACGCTCGGGCCGATACTGGTGCTGATGGTATGGGGGGTGTTCATGTAGTGGACAGCATAGTGGTGTTTCATGGGTTCGCCAAGGTAGTCGCTGAAGTGGCTCGCACACTGGTGCCACTTGTTCTGCTGTTCACGATATTTCAAGTATTCTGCCTCAAGCTGCCGCGTAGTTTCGTGCGGCGCGTCATCGTCGGCGTGGTGTGGACGTTCGTGGGGCTGTCGCTGTTTCTTCAGGGCGTCAACATCGCCTTTGTGCCCATCGGTCGAGCGCTGGGAGCGAAGCTCGGCGCGCTCCGGACCCCGGAACTGGTGTTGCCTGTGGGATTCGTGCTCGGTCTTCTGGTGGTGCTGGCCGAACCGTCCGCACGCGTGCTCACCGGCGAGGTGGAAAAGGCCTCCGCCGGTTACATCCGCGAACGTCTGCTCCTGGGCACAATGGCCGTAGGTGTTGCCGTTTTGGTATCGCTAGGTTACTACTTCATTGCACGGGGAATTTCGCTGACCTATATCGTCATCCCAGGCTACATCGCGGCACTGTCTATCCTGCTTTGGATTGATCCAGCGTTCGCCGCCATCTCCTTCGACTCAGGCGCAGTAGCCACCGGTCCGCTTACCGTCACCTTCCTGATGTCGCTGGGCCTTGGCATCGCAGCCCAGCGGCCGGGCGGGCCCGATATCGGCTCCGGTTTCGGACTGGTATGCCTGATCGCATTGGCTTCCACCCTAGCCGTGGAAGCGCTCAGTTTCGCCTTCGGAGCGAAGAAGAAGAAGAGGACTGCTGTAGCCGCCGACGAGAATACTTCTGATGGGAGGAGTTCAGTTTGACGCGGGAAGAACCAATCGCTGCAGACGCGGCAGAAGCGTTCGATCTCATCGTGACGATCATCAACAAAGGATGGGCAGACGAAATCGTGGAGGCGGCGCGCCGCGCGGGCGCCGAGGGCGGCACTGTGCTGTACGGCCGAGGTACCGCAGCTAATGAGCGCAAGACGTTCTTCGGCATATTGATAGAACCGGAAAAGGAGGTAGTGCTCACCCTCATCACGCGCGAACGCACTCGCTCCGTTCTGCAGGCAATCACCAAAGCCGGCCAGCTGGAGCGGCCCGGCACCGGCATCGCTTTTGTCGTCGATGTGTCGCAGGTGGCGGGCATCGTCCACCTGGCGGGCCAGGCCGGCTCCGATGGAGGCGGCGCCGGATCGGAGTAGGAGTGGTCGCCCCGCCGGCAATGCGCGGGCGATGGCGTTTTACCCGCAAGACTACGAACAGGCAACGCCGGCGAACTGGTCTGGGCTGAAAAACCGTTCCAGGTCCGCGAAGCGGCCCCGATAATCGGGGTCTCTTCGGAATGGGCCTTTGTCGAGCGCGTAGTCTTCCACAAGATAGGTGGTGATCCCAAGGTCCGCAGCGACCAGGTCCTCACAGGTGTCGTTGCCCACCATCAGGCATTCATGAGGCTCCCTGCCCACAGTGTCGAGTATCTCCGCGTAGTACTCCGTGTTCGGCTTGCAGTAATGCGATATCTCATACGATGTCACATGCGCGTAAGGGAGGCCGTCGATCCCTCCCCACCTCATCCGCTCCTCTATGGCATTGGCGGGGAACACGGGATTGGTGGCGATCACCACATCATAACCCCGGTCGATCAGCTCTTCGAGCATGGGGCGGGCCAACGGGTGCGGCATAACCGCAAGTACGTCCCGAAGACGCGGGAAGTCTTCATCATAGAATGCATCGATGACGGGCATCAGTTCATCGGGCGCTCGCCCCAGTCCGGTGAAGAAATGCTCCATGAACACATCGCGGTTGGTCTTTGCGCCATCGAGCGACCTGACCATCGCGTCCGAAGACGCCAACAGCTGAGCCAGGAAGGCCTGCGGATCGATGAACTCCGACACTCTGCGACCAATAGCTTTAAGATACGCCTTCAGAAAGTCCTCGAACTCAAAATGAACCAAGGTGCCGTCGAGGTCAAACAGAATGGTCGTGATCACGCGTCAATCACCCCTATGGAAGCGGCGCAGTCCCAAGGTCTGTGAACCGGGGAT
>CAYYHF010000226.1:0-4383 GCA_964471415.1 uncultured Clostridia bacterium
AACAAAGGTAGCGTCTCGCAGGAAATCCAACCATCCGCCGAAGTGAAGCCCGGGTACGCGGGTTCTCTCAACATAGCGCCAAAGGTCGCTCCCGTCCCAGAACCTGGACCGCGGACCTTCCTCCAACATGCCCGCCCATGAAGGGTCACGGCTCTCGGGAATGGCCTCGACCAGGGGCGTCTTGCGGTAGAGCGCTTCAGGGTCGAAGCCGGAAAGGGGCGCTTTCCTCATGTAGGTCCAGGGCAGAGTATGATGAAGACGAAGAACTCCGTCCTGGAAACAGAGAAGCTCCTTCCTGACAGGCGCCGTAACCCATACCGCCGCCTTCACCTGTTCCGGAAATTCAGCCGCAATGGCAATCGAGGCGGCGGAAAGATAGGAGATACCGAGGATGGCGAGCCGCCCATCGCACCAAGGTTGGCTCAGTATCCATTGCGCGGTCTGGACCGCGTCCCCCGGTTCCTGAGCCAGCAAGCGAAACTCCCCCGATGAGTCCCCGCTTCCGCGCACATCCTGGATCACAGTGGCGTAGCCGTGACCGCCGAAGAGTTCGGCGATGCCCGGCAGGTTACGCCGCCCGTAGACCGTCCGAACGATGATCACAGGGTACGCGCCGGGACCCGGCAAAGCGACAAGAGTTGCAAGATTTGCTCCACAAGAGACCGGCACGAACTCAGTTCTAGTTTCCAATGTTTGCCCCTCCCTCGGATACGCCCGGCTGTCGCCATAAGCCCTCGGGCGACACGCAGATTGACGACCAATCACCAGCGCAAACAGCGTCGACAATGCCTCCTGGTCAGGCTTGCTCCTGGTATCCCTGCTCACTCCATGCCGCGAACGTGCGCGATTACCGCCTAACCATGTCGCGATCTGTCCTGAGCAGTGAGTCAAGTGTCGTAACGCTCTGACAGAATCCGAATGAGGCGATCAGCATGTGGACACGATTCTGCCACCGCAGCAGGGTCCGTCCTCGCTAGCAGATCAAAGCCGTGTCGTGCCTTATCATACCTGCCCTTGGATCTGGAGCGCCTAGTTGCTTCGTCAAGCGCTCTGAGTACATCATCCTTGGGTATGTCCTCGACCGCAATACGCCCTGGCAGAGCCCTGACGTTGAACCCCTGGCCGAAGAAGGCTTCCAGAACCGGTCTGTCTGCAAGGAACCATGCTTCCATGCACTGCACCATGAGATGAGCCTGGTCGGTACTCGCGCCACCTGGCTGCGACCATTCGTCGCTCCTGCGAAGGTGTTCCCATGGAGTACAATCATCTCCAACAGGCGTCTCACTGTCTACGAGAAGAATTGGCAGCTTGCCGGTTTTCTCAGCAGACCGAAAAGCAGTGCAGAAGTCCGAATAGGTGTCTTCTCGACTGCCGCATGCCACCACACGTGGCATGTGGCCACCCAGGCCCGCGCGCCGGAAGAACTCGCTGAATCCCCTGCGGCACTTGGTGCGCAGTTCGCCCGTTGTGCCGCCCCCCTCAACGTACAAGACAACGTTCACCATCTGTTAGCCCCCAGCTCACCGCGGCGCCAGAGCTGGCCAAGCGAGTACTTGTTCAGCCATTCCCTGAGAGGTTCCTTGTCCAAGCGGCGCATGGTTGTTGAACCCCTCACCTTTTCGCACACGAGTACAGACTCAGGAGAGGCGCTGAACGCGTCAACCAGTGTGTCAGAGTGAGTAGTGATGACGATCTGCATCCGCTCAGAAGCCCTGACCAGTACATCAGCGAGCGTTGGAAGTACATCAGGGTGCAACCCGAGTTCAGGTTCTTCTATGCACACTAGCGGAGGCGGAGATGGATCACACAGGATCGCCAGCAGACACAGGTACCGAAGCGTGCCGTCAGACAGGCGCGTCGCCGGCACTACGATGTTGCCTTCCTGCATGACCACCTGTACGGTTCCGCCCTCGACATTCACGTCGAAATCGGTTACGTCTTCGTACAGGTCCCTTAGGGACTCAATCAGCTCCTTCTTTACCAAGGGTTTGCGTCGGAGCCTGTTAAGTATCAACCCAAGGTTTCTGGCGTCCTCGTCTAGGATATCGTTGGGCAAGTCCGCTTTCTGAGGCATTCGCGGAGGCGCATGTGGCCCGAATGACCATTCCCGATAGAGCCGTATTCTTGCAAAAGCCTCACCCAAGTACGTCAGCTCAGGATACTGATCAGGGTCCTTTCGCTGGGAGAGTATCGATTGCTCAGGATCGACATCTTCGCGCCGCAAGACCCGGCGCATTTCTTCGCCAGGCGTCCCATCGGCAGTCCTGAGGTTGATCACGGGTTGGTTATTCTCGTAACCGTAGTAAAAGTAGGGCTGCTCGTGGCCGGCGTACGGCTTCTCGTTCTCTATGCGTTCATCGACCAGCTGAAATCGGTGGCCCTGTTCGGTAAAGCAGGCACGATAGCGAAGAGGCATCCTCCCCTTGGGATTCGCGACAATCGCTTCGAGAGAGGCGATCATCGGCTTCGACGAGCCCTTCCATAGCCACTCTCGAATGCCGCCTCCTTCGCGTACAGGTTCCGCCATTGCCTTGGAAGCCGATTTCAGCAGAGCGATCACTTCCAGCAGGTTGGACTTCCCCGATCCATTAGGCCCGATAATCACATTCAACCCGTGAAGTGGAATGGCTTCGGTGTCCGGCCCGAACGAAAGAACACCGCTCGGCCTCAAACTATGAATCAACACTCTCGTTATCCCCCCTCCTGCCCCCTCAATGTAGTTTGCGCAGCATTGCGCTTTCCGGACTGATCTTCTATGGACGTGCTATGCTATTCGAGAACTCACGTCTTGTACCCTTCCGACCCTAGGCATCCCTCGGACCGACAGGCAGCAACCATCATGGCATACTGCCAGATCCATGCCGGAGCGGTCTGAGAAATCCGCGCGGCGTGCAGGCATGGCTTGCAGATCAACGAAAGCCCAGCTCGGCGTGGGTACTGCCATCGCAGCCGCAGCCGCAGCCGCAGCATGGGGGAGGCATGCGGATGTGTCGCGGATCCGCGCCCAGTTCCTGTTAGTAGCGCACCGCCCTACCTGCCTCCGCCCCATGGCGGAATCGTCTCGTGCCAGTTCAACGCGTTGTACTTCCGCATGACCGCAAGAAGCTGATCGATGTCGATGGCGTCAACAGTCCTGCCATCGCGGCCGACGATGGTAACGGCCTTGAGCATCGAGTTAATGACGGCTTCTTCAGCGGCTTCGACAACTGCCAGGAACAGAGAGGACATTGCATCGTTCGACACTACCTCAGTCTTGAGAGTCAAAGGGCTGTCGTGTGGAACGCGCCCCGCGGTGGAGAAGGCTATGAAGAAGTCTCCCGAGCCGTTACTGCCGAAAAAGCCCGTGCGGGCAAGCCCAAGGCCGGCTCGCTTCGCCAACCGCTCCAGCTGCCTATGATCGAGAGGAGCATCGGTGGCCACAATGACCATGACGGACCCATCGGGGTTCTGAGCCTCAAGCATCTCATACGGGAAGTCGGCGCTGTTTGAGTAGCGCCCCAGTTCGCGCCCGATGGGCGCGCCGTTCACCGTGAGCACGCCTCCGAAGTTGGTCTGGACCAGCACACCAACGGTGTAGCCGCCGCGCTTGGGCGGAAGCACGCGTGACGAGGTTCCTGTTCCGCCTTTCCAACCCATGCACGTGCTCCCCGCGCCGGCCCCAACTGCCCCTTCCTCAACAGACCCGGACTTAGCATCGGCTATCGCCTGGAACACATGCTCTTTGCGAACATGGCGGCCCTGGATGTCGTTGAGGTAGCCGTCATTGACCTCACCGACCACCGGGTTGACAGTGCCCGTGCTAATGCCTATCCCGGGATTGCTCATGATACACCATTCGATAACCGCGTCCGCCACGAGCGGGGCATTCAAAGTGTTGGTGAGTAGTATAGGCGTTTCCAAGTTGCCAAGCTCATTTACTTGATGTAGTCCTATGGACTTGCCGAAGCCATTGAGGACATACGCCGCAGCCGGAACCTTCTCTATGAAGAGGTGGCCTTCATGCGGGAGAATAGCAGTCGCGCCAGTCCTCACCGGACCGCTGCCCGGAACCAGTCTCCCCTCGCCTTTAACCAAAGTGACGTGGCCCACCTTAACACCCTGGACATCTGTGATGGCGTTCCACCGTCCGGGCTGGAGTATCCCGATGTCTACTCCAATGTCCCTGGAGCGGGGTCGGGCCCGGCCCTCAGCCTGGGCACTACTCATGTCCATCATGACGTCTGTTGCTCCCCTTCGCGTCCCTCTTGCCGTTCTTCCTAGCTCATTCCGTTGTGGTATATTGCCGGATCTATGTCGGATCGGTCTGAGAAATCCCCACGAGCCCGAACCTCATCCGGAGCATACTTCCTTCAGCTTCTCCAATTCGTTTAATCCCCCAGATTC
>CAYYHF010000227.1:0-4380 GCA_964471415.1 uncultured Clostridia bacterium
GCCGATATGCGCTCGGCCGATGAGGCTCGGGCGTATTTGACCAAGCTTCGATCCATTCTGGTGGCTATCGGCGTATCCGACTGCAAGATGGAGGAAGGCTCCATGAGGTGCGAGGCTAACATCTCCGTAAGGCCCCGGGGCTCGACGGAGTACGGCACCTTGGTGGAGCTCAAGAACATTGCATCGTTCAGAGCGGTGCACAGAGCGATTCAGTACGAGTCGGCGCGCCAGATCGAACTGGTGCGCGCGGGCGGCCGAGTTGCGCGCGAGACGCGCCACTGGGACGATGCACGCGGCGAGACGGCCTTTATGCGCAGCAAGGAGCAGGCGGCCGACTACCGCTACTTCCCTGAGCCGGACCTCGCGCCGCTTGAGATCGCTTCCGAGTGGGTGGAAGAGATCAGGGGCGGTCTGCCCGAGCTGCCCGATGCCAGGGCCGCGAGGTACGTAGGCGAGTTTGGTCTCCCGGCGAGCGATGCTGCGTTGATAGCTGAGTCCCGGGAGCTGGCGTCCTTCTTCGACGGCGTATGTGATGTTCTTGCGAAGGCGGGCGCAGGCGCGGACGGCCCCAGGGAAGCGGCTAAGTGGCTTGTCGGTGATGTGTCGGCAGCGCTCAATGCCAGCGGAATAGAGCTTTCGCAGTCGAAGCTTGCGCCTGAGCTGCTCGCGGAGCTGATCCAGCTCGTGGCCTCGGGCAAGATCTCCGGCAAGATCGCGAAATCCGTGTTCGAGGAGGTCTTCGCCCGAGGCGTGCGCCCGGGCGATGTTGTGCGAGAGCGTGGGCTAGTGCAGATAAGCGATGCTGGTGAGCTTGCGGCGATTGTGCAGCGTGTGATTGAGGCCAATCCCGGGCCGGTGTCCGACTACTTCGCAGGCAAGGAAAAGGCCATCGCCTTCCTGGTCGGCCAGATCATGAAAGAGACCAGAGGACGGGCCAACCCGCAGGAGACCAACAGGATCCTCAGGGAGGAGCTGGCCAAGAGGGCGTAGGCTGCTATTGTGTCACAACGAGCCCATGTGTCTACGTGGTTGTGTGG
Organism: uncultured Clostridia bacterium; assembly: GCA_964471415.1. Lineage (GTDB taxonomy): Bacteria > Bacillota > DTU025 > DTU025 > DTU025 > UBA5389. Next base: position 1,038 of record CAYYHF010000227.1, read on the forward strand.
CGGCGCGGCGACGAGTTCGAGTTGCCGCGCCGACGACTATTCATGGGCGATTGGCGGCTTCGATCGCGGACGGAGCCAAGCCTGGCGGCAGGAACGGCATAGCGGCGGATCATATTTCACCCACGGTCAGGACAGGCGTGAGCATTACGAATGACGTGCTTGACCAGATCCAGCTGCCTCTGCTCTATGGCGCGCGCTCTCTCAAGCAACGGGATCAGCGAAGCCGCCTGCGCAGGGCTGACGGGGTTTCCAAGAGCCTCCGGGCCGCACGATGGCTGTTCTAGAACGTCGAGTATCTCGCCAAACGCCTGGGCCAGTTGTTTTGCGGCGCCCACGGCGTCCTGCATCGCCCCTGAGGTGTTCCAGTCCTTCGACAGCGACTCGGTATACTCTGCGGTATGTGCCTTTGCATCGGCATACACAGCCGCAATGTACCTCAGGCCGAACGGGTTGAACTTGCCGGCCTTCACCGCCTGGATCCACGCGTCGTACGCCAGCAATCCGCTGTGGTAGGCAGGGGCTACGTGCGTGGTCTTCTCCATCTGCTCAACGTAGAACGCCAGCGACTGTCGGCTCGTCCAGTCTAGGTCGAACGGAACGGCCTCGATGGGCGTCTGGCAGAAGAGGATCGGCGCTCCCTCGAAAGTGAGCCCAACGTTGTCGTAGAGAACAGGGTCGCTCTCGCCGGCCTCCGCGCCGGCCGAAGCTACGCCCGAGACCAGCAAGACTCGATCGTCGTCATCGTACCCGTACGCCACCCCGAATTCCCCGGTATCGACCCCCCAGAGTATGGCTCCGACTCCCCGGTCGATTGACTCCTGGATTCGGTGAACCGAATGCCGATGGGCCGCATCGTAGATAGGTGTGCCGGGTTCGGCCATGTTGATCTCGGCGAAAACTCCTATCCTGGCCATGGCTTGCTGATGCTCCGACATCCAGTCATACACCGTCACCGACGATGGGCAGCATTCTTCGTGCACGATGAAGTGAAAGCCTATGCCTGTCATCCCCATCATCTGGCCCAGGTTGAGGTCGGTCATGCCGGCTGCCGTCAGCACGCCGTGGGCTGCGCCAACATAGGAAGTCCACGAAGGAGTTAGGCGAGCGCTTGTCGAGTTTCTCATCTCTGTAGCACCTCCGCGAAGCGATTTTGGTATGTGCGACACATTGAGTGTAGCAAGGGCGGTGCGACATGGGATGTCATACTGCGCCGAATCGCTTTCGGCAGCGGGGACTGGGCGCTCGCAGTTCGCCTCGGCAAGCTTGCTGATCGCCGCAAGCACGCGCCGGCGCAGCCAAGCAGGGCTCTGAACTCGGAACGCCGTGCCCGCGGAGAGCAGGGCAGATAGGAACGCGCCGGCGTTGCGGAACGTGAAAACCAGGCTACCGTCATCATCTGCAGATCCGAAGTACGGCTCTAGTCCCGCAGGCAGGCGCCCATGCAGACTTCCTACGGGCGCAAGCCGGGCGGTGTACGGAACGATCTGACGAAGGCAGAACGTCTCGTCAGCGCCATCGCTTGGCGCTGACCCGGCTGGTTCGTCAGCGACTGCGGCGGCGCCAAGACGGCGGAGGACACTGGCCATTTCGGCGTACCTGGCTCCGAACCGGCCTTCGGAGATGAACGCCAGCCGGGCTATGTCGCTGTACTGCGATGCCAGAGCTGTAAGGGCAGCGCTCTCCTTGGCCGTCACTACCAGGCTCGGCAGGGTGAAAGTGTCCTCGCTGTACCAATAACCTCTGCGCGAGGCGCAGTACTCAAGCGGAGCTCCCAGAGAGTCGCGCATGTACTCAATATCGCGTTGCGCCTGCCGGTGTGAGATCTCAAAGCGTTCCACCAATGACCGGGCGCTTGGATATCTGCCTGTCCTGACGTGGGCATCAAACCACTGAATCCGATGAATGGACGGCATCCGGAACTCCCCCAATCGAGCGGTTCGGCGACGAGTTCGACTTCCGGCGCCGGCAATCCTGCATAGGTCGTTTCTGGAATGACAATTGGGAGCATCCTCGAAACGTACACGGTTCTCGCAGAAGGAGAAACGCCTGTCGCGTCGAAGCCGCCGATGGATAGCTATGGGTGTACCGCCATTACTAATTATATGTCATGCTAAATGTCGGCAATCGTCCTCGCCCGGCGGCTCTTCGCATTGGTGCATCGGATCGCCAACTCACAGCCCACCGCGCCTAGAGCTGCCCTTGGCTACGCAGAGCATAGGTAAGCAGCCCGGCAGTGAACGATTCCCTGTTTCCATAGGCTAGTTAGCTCTACACGTTACCCATATCCACGGACGGACTTGGTAGCAAAGGCTGAAGAATCCCGAATGCCTATCTATTGCAGTTGAGCAGGAAAACGCTGATGTCGTACCATGGGTCCGATGTGTATCGGATTGGAGTGGCAGGAGACTATGAGCATAACTGACACGTGTAGCTGGCCAGCCAGCGAGTAGGGTCGCATTGCGGTGCCGGATCAGGGGGTTGTCGATCGTCTCATTGGGACTTTTGTCGCTGCGCACGGTAATTGACACTACATAAGGGCGTTCTGCTTGAAGTGTACGGCCTCGTGGGAGGAGAACGGAGGGAGGCCTGTCGAAGAGAGAAGCATCACAGGAATGGAGAGAGATGAAGGGTGCCGGACCGATGAGGTGCGCCGGATGGCTCTCGAAGTCGGCGCACAGGGCATGATCGACCTCACTGATTACCATTCTACCACAGGTCCGACTCGGCTGGCGTCACTTCCCGGGGAGGTTTCCCGGGCCCCGATCCCATTTGGATAGACTGATTGGCACAGAAGGAATGCCCGCGCGCTATGTTGAACAAAGAAGACTGGCAGAAGCCTGGCCAGAGTTGGGATGGCCGGGTGACTAAATACAGGGAGGAGATGCCCGTGACTACTAGACGAGCAAGATACCTCTGGACTATCCTGGCGGTGTTTGTGGCTCTGTCGGTCTATGCATTAGGGCCTGCTCGGGCCATGGCGGCGAGCCCTGCCGAGCGCGATACTTGCGGTATTATCGCATTCCTCACGGATTGGGGCACTCGCGACTTCTACGTGGGGGCCGCCAAGGGCGTGGCTTATTCGGTATTCCCGGAGGCACGCTTGGTCGATATCACCCACGAGATCGAGCCGTACAACATCATGGAAGGCGCGGTGACCTTGCTCCTCGCGGCCAGGGAGTTCCCGTCCGGCACAGTGTTTGTGGCCATCGTGGACCCCGGGGTGGGCACTGAGAGGCGCCCTATAGCTATCCGGACGGCAGACGGCAGGTACTTCATCGGCCCCGACAACGGGATATTCACCATGGTCATGCAGGAGTTCGGAGTCGATGAGGTCCGAACCATA
>CAYYHF010000228.1:0-4364 GCA_964471415.1 uncultured Clostridia bacterium
AGGTAGTTTCGCACCGGTGCGTAGTTGGGCACTGAGTTCCCTGAGCCCAGTGCCCATCTTTTTTGGGCGCAATGGTCTATGATGTGGCGGACGTAGTCGCGAAGGTCGTCCTCCTGCAGTCTGCACAGGCAGTCCACGTCTACGCCGCCGAGCGCCGCGATGCGGCGCCCATAGGTGTCCACAAAGTCGCGCACGGGGATTATCTCGTCCTGGAATGAGTTGTAGGCATCGATCTTGACATCGTCGATGAGGTCGTCCATGACGCGGGCGAGGTTACCGCATGAGTGGAACCAATACACCTGGCCCTGTTCGTGGGCGAGAGCCGCGTAACGCTTGTGCCACGGCAGGACCAGCTTGCGCAGGTGCGTGGGCGACAGGAAGGTAGAGGTCTTAAAGCCCAGATCATCGCCTTGGAATATGCCCGCTACATTGTCGAGCGTGGTCACGTTGCGGTAAAAGTCCAGGATACACTGGCCCACGCGGTTGAACACTGCCTCGACCAGCGTGGGGTCTTCATATAGCATCATGCTCATGCCTTCAAAGCCCAGCAGATATTCGCTGGAGATCTCGAACACGCCGCTTGAGGGGCACACAAGCATCTTCATTCCATCGGGGAGGCGTTGGGAGACGTACTCGTAGGCAGCAAAGTCCATCTTCTCCATGACATGCCATGGGTAGGCATCGTAGTCGTCCCACGACTCTATGGCTCCTATGCCTTCTTCGACCCAACCGCGTTCTCCTCGAGACAGATCGGCCGTATCATTGGTCACGCGGTGCTTGATCTCGGGGATCGACAGCCCGCCCGACACCCTTATGTAATCGTATCCCATGTAGAGCCAGAACTTGATCTGCTGGTCCCAGAAGCCTTCGAAGTCGTGTTCGGGGGAGGCGATAGGGCGCTCGCCAAGCAGATCAGAAAGCACCCGGCTGACTATTTCGCCGTCTACAAAGAGCTCCGCGAAGTGTACGCGTTGGGCTCGCTTTTCGCCCCGGAGCACGCGCAGCAACTCATCAAAGTCTGGTCTGGGCTTGGCTAGCGGAACTAGCAGAGTATCCGACATCCGATTATCCACCTTTCCCGGATCGCGATATGCGAACCTTCTGGTAATGGGTTGTCTGCTTATGAGTCGCCTTGAAGCTGTGGAGGCGTAAGGGTATAGTAGTGATTGGCCTGACGCCTACATGCTATACCACTCAAGTTGACCCGTCAAGCCAGGGCGTTCTCGAATTTGCGCGGATAGAGGTGACCCCAAAGTGCCGACATACACCATGGAAATACCCAGTGATCTGGCTGAGGCGGCCAGATCTCGCCTCAGGGCTGTGTGGGACTGGAACGGGGGCGGGCAGGCCGCAGGGGAGGCCGGCCAGGTGCCTCCTGTGGCCATGCTCATGTCCCCAAAGGATTATGAACTCCCGGATTATTCTGTCATTGAACGCATGGAGGACCCCGAGAAGGATCTCGAGTACGAGATGGCGTGCGCTCGCCGCGACTTGGCCTGTCTGAAGCGGGGTTTCTGCAACATCCCGTCCATATGGCCCTACATGGGCGTAGGGGTTGTGGCATCGGCATTCGGATGCGAGACGGTGTACATACCGGGCGAGGATCCCTGGACCAGGCCGCTCACGGAGGATCCGGAGGACGTGTACGCCCTGAGCATGCCGGATCCGGCCGTTGCCCCGAGGGGGCTGGCGGGGCGGGTGCTGGAGCGGATCGACTTGTTCGCCGGCGCCACAGGCGGTACCGTTCCGATTCGCCTGACCGACTTGCAGTCGCCTCTAGACACCGCCATACAGATTCTGAAATACGAGGAACTGCTGATCGCCATGTACACGCAGCCCGATGCAGTCCATCACCTGCTCAGCATGGTCACTGACGCTACGATCCGGTTTATTCGGGCGCAGGCTGCTCGGATTGAGAATTTCTTCGGATACACGCATGTTCCCCTGTGGCGTCCGCGCGGCCTCTACATCAGCGACGATGTCACTGCTGTGCTGTCGCCCGATAACTACAGGCAGTTCGCGCGGCCCTACAACACGCGGCTTTCGCGGGAGTTCGGCGGGCTTTCGATGCACTGCTGCGGCAGATACGAGCAGAACCTGGAGGCTATCGCCGAGATCGACGGCTTCATGAGCTTCGACGCCAACAGCAACGATAACAGCATGGACGCCATCGGGCGCGCGCTTCGGCCCGAGCCCGACCGCGCCGGCGTATGGGTGGCGTGGGCCGATACAGCGCAGGAGGCCTTGGATAAGGTTCGCGCCGCTGATGCTTGGGGCTTCGGGCTGATACTCTGCGTTCAGCCGGACACGGCCCGTTGCGGGGTCGAGATAGCTCTAGAGATCGAGGCCATGCGGCGATCACACAAGCCCGAGTAGCCTAGCGGCCGCGTGCACCGCGCAGCATACCGCAATCGCTACAGCTGTGGGCATGAGCGCGGCAAAGGCTGTCCAGCGCAGGCTCTTGGTTTCGGCGGCTATCGTGAGCAGGGTGGTGCTGCATGGGAAGTGCAGCACCGAGAAGATCATGGTGTTTACGGCGGTCAGCCATGTCCAGCCGTTCGCGGCTAGGATCCCGCCGAGTGAAGCCAGCCCGGCTGTTTCAGTAAGCGCTGTGGAGGATGAATACGCCATGACCAGAATGGGCAGAACGATCTCGTTGGCCGGCAGACCCAGGATGAACGAGGTCAGGATGAACCCGTCCAGCCCCATCGCGGACGCCGCGGGCTGAAGCGCGCGAGCCAGCGATGCCAGGACGCTGGACCCGGTCGAGGTAGTCATGTTGGCCAGGGCCCACACGACCGCTCCCGCCGGCGCGGCCACGATCACCGCCCTCTTTAGCACCAACAGCGTGCGGTCGTAGAGCGAGCGCACCAGCACCTTCGCCACCTGAGGCTTGCGGTAAGGCGGCATCTCCAGGATGAAGGAGGACGGCACGCCGCGCAGGGCCGTTCGGGAAAGCGCCCATGACACTCCTAGGGTGGCCGTCACGCCCACCACTACCATGGCGGTCACCAGAAGCGATGCCGAGAAGGATCCGGCTGCGATGAGCGATGCCAGTGCGATCAGCGTGGGAAACCTCCCGTTGCACGGCGCGAAGTTGTTGGTCAGTGTCGCTACCAGACGTTCGCGGGGCGAGTCGATTATCCTGCAGGCCATAACGCCGGCGGCATTGCACCCAAAACCCATGGCCATGGTGAGCGACTGCTTTCCGTGGGCGCCGCATCTTTTGAAGCACCAGTCCATGTTGAAGCTCACCCGGGCCAAGTAGCCCAGATCCTCTAGCAATGTGAACAGGGGGAAGAAGATCGCCATAGGGGGCAGCATGACCGCCACTACCCAAGCCATGGTGCGGTACGTGCCCAACACGAGCGCGCCGTGTAGCCAGTCGGGGGCGCGCGCTGCCTGAAAGGCCATCGACAACACTGATTCCATACGAAACAGGGCCATCGCCAGTAGTTCCGATGGGTAGTTCGCCCCTACCAGCGTTAGCCAGAAGATCCCTCCGAGGAGCGCCAGCATCACGGGTATGCCCAGCCAGCGCGAGGTGAGGATGTCGTCGATTGCGGCATCCGGGTCGTGGCGGATGTGATTTGGGCCGCAGAAAGCTGCCTTCTTGTCGCCGGGCGTAGACACTGGCGTAGATGAATACGCCTCAGATTCCTGCGGCGTCCAGGAAACTACTTTGCCTGAGATGGACTTGGCGCGATGGTAGATCGCTTCCATGACTTGCTCTCGCGGGCTGTCTGCCGTGTCCATACGGCTGGCGGCGCAGCCAAGAGCACATGGTTCTGGGCGCATTCGCCCATGGATTGTGTCCGCGACAGCCTGCTTGAGCTGGGCCAGGCCATCGCCTCGCGCTGCGCTTGTAAGGACCACCGGCACCCCCAGCTCGGCCTGGAGGGTCTCTCCGTCAACGCGCATGCCGCGGCGCTTCGCTTCGTCTATCAGGTTCACGCAGACGACTACGTTAGGAGTCAGCTCCATTATCTGAAGGACCAAGCTTAAGTTGCGCTCGAGGCACCCGGCTTCCACAACCACGACTACGGCATCGGGGCGTTCCTTGCACAGGAAGTCGCGGGCTATGGATTCCTCCTCAGAATACGCGAAGAGCGAATACGCGCCCGGCAGATCCACCAGCACAGCGTGCACATCGCCGAGCTGGACGCAGCCGAAAGCGAGTTCCACGGTCTTTCCAGGCCAGTTTCCGGTGTGCTGGCGCAAGCCTGTAAGGGCGTTGAACACCGTGCTCTTGCCGGTGTTGGGGTTTCCGGCAAGCGCCACAACGTGCTCTTTTGGGTATGGGCAGCGCGCCGGAGCGCGCCTCGCGCATCCGCGATTTAGCATGGCTTCGTTTCGCCCTCCTC
>CAYYHF010000229.1:0-4359 GCA_964471415.1 uncultured Clostridia bacterium
GTGAGCGCAATCCCCATGTGTGTGATCCCCAGGCATGCATGATACTTGCCTGGGCCGCCTTCGGGCATGGCGATTGCGACTATGTCTCGTTCCCGACCGTGGTCGGAGTCGTCCTCCCATAGATACACAATTAGGTATGGGAATCATGCTAAGCTCTCACCGAAACACGCCACACAACTTACTGGAATCGTAGCGACTCGCCATCGTCGGCCACGCTCACCTGTATCACATCGCCCTCTTTGAATCTGCCCTGGAGTATCTCGAGGGCGAGGGTGTTTTCGAGCTCCTTCTGGATAGCCCGCTTGAGCGGCCTGGCGCCGTAGACTGGGTCGTAGCCTGCGCCGGCCAGGTAGTCGCGGACTGTTGGGGTCCACTCGATGGAGAAGCCCTTGTCGGCCAGGCGCGTGCGCACCAACCCCAGCTGGATCTGGACTATCCGGGATATCTCCTCTTTGCCCAGACGGTTGAAGATGAGGATCTCGTCTATCCTGTTAAGGAACTCCGGCCTGAACGACTGCTTGAGCACTTCCATGATGGTATCGCGCATCTGCTCATACGAACGGTCGCGTGCGCGGTCGTGGTCGCCGCTTCCGGCGTAGTCCGTGATATACTGGCTTCCCAGGTTGGACGTCATGATCACCACGGTATTGCGGAAGTCTACCGTCCGACCTTGGCCATCGGTGAGCCTGCCATCGTCAAGCAGCTGCAACAGCACGTTGAACACTTCCTGGTGCGCTTTCTCGATCTCGTCCAGCAGGATCACTGTGTAGGGCCTGCGCCTCACAGCCTCGGTCAGCTGGCCGCCTTCCTCGTAGCCCACGTATCCCGGCGGGGCTCCGATCAATCGGGCCACAGTGTGCCGTTCTTGGTATTCCGACATGTCGATCCGGATCATTGCCCGTTCGTTGTCGAATAGGAACTGGGCCAACGCCTTTGCAAGCTCGGTCTTGCCAACGCCCGTGGGCCCGAGGAACAGGAACGAACCGATGGGCCTTGCCGGGTCGGAAAGCCCCGACCGTGCGCGCCTCACTGCGTTGGACACTGCGCGCACCGCCTCGTCCTGGCCTATCACGCGCCGGCGCAGAAGGTCCTCCATTCGCAGGAGTTTCTGGGTTTCGCCCTCTACGAGGCGCGACACCGGAATGCCGGTCCATTTTGCCACGATTTCGGCTATGTCTTCTTCCTCGACTTCTTCCTTGAGGAAACGCTTCTCCGTCTGCAGCTTGGCGATTTTCGCATTGGCCTCGTCGAGCTCGCGGGCCAACGTGAGCTGGACCCCGTATCTGAGCTCAGCCGCGCGCCCCAGGTCGCCGGCGCGTTCTGCGTTCTGCTCTTCCTGTTTGGCTTCCTCGATTTTCTGCTTGATCTGGCGGATCTGGGCTATCGTGTCCTTCTCCCGCTGCCAGTGGGCCTTCATGCTGTCGGACTTCTCCTTCAGTTCAGCAAGCTCCGAATCGAGCTTCGCGAGCCTTTCGCGGGAGGCATCATCATCTTCCTTGGCCAGCGCGTGCCGCTCTATCTGCAGTTGCATAATCCGTCTGTCCACTTCATCTATCTCGGCGGGCAGGGAGTCGATCTCCATCCTCAGGCGCGATGCCGCCTCGTCCACCAGGTCGATGGCCTTATCGGGCAGGAATCGGTCTGAGATGTAGCGATGAGACAGCACGGCCGCCGCCACTAGCGCGGCGTCTTTTATGCGGACGCCGTGGTGGACTTCGTACCTCTCCTTGAGCCCGCGCAGTATGGCGATGGTGTCCTCTACACTCGGTTCTGCCACCAGCACCGGCTGGAACCTGCGCTCCAGCGCCGCGTCCTTTTCGATGTGCTTCCTGTATTCGTCGATTGTGGTTGCGCCTACCGCGCGCAACTCGCCCCTGGCCAACGCGGGTTTGAGCATGTTGGAGGCGTCCATCGCGCCTTCTGCGGCGCCCGCGCCCACCAGGGTGTGCAGTTCGTCGATGAACAGGATGACCTCGCCTGCGGCCTCTTCGATCTCCTTGAGCACGGCCTTCAGCCTGTCCTCGAACTCGCCTCGGTATTTGGTGCCCGCTATGAGCGATCCGAGATCCAGAGCCAGCACGCGCTTGTTCTTCAGCCCTTCGGGCACGTCCCCGGCCACCACGCGCTGGGCCAGACCCTCGGCGATGGCGGTCTTGCCAACGCCGGGCTCGCCTATGAGCACGGGGTTGTTCTTGGTTCGCCGCGATAGCACCTGGATCACGCGGCGGATCTCCTCGTCCCGACCGATCACCGGGTCGAGCGAACCCCGGCGGGCCAGCGCTGTCAGGTCGCGGCTGTAGCGCTCGAGAGCCTGATACTTCTGCTCGGGGTTTTGGTCCGTAACGCGCTGGGTGCCGCGCACGTCCACCAGGGCCTTGTATATGTCGTCCTTCTTGACCCCCATCGACCGAAGCAGTTTGCCGACATCGTCATCGCTGCCGGCGAGGGCGAGGAGGATGTGTTCAGTGCTCACATACTCGTCCTTGAGTCGCTTTGCCTCGGATGATGCATCCTCTAGGATGTTCGCCGCCGGCGTTGTGAGGTACTGCCCAGGCTCCTGCCCGTAGACCTTTGGGGTCTTCTCTAGCGCCGCCGCGGCCTCGCGGGCCGCGGTTTCCGGCGCAATGCCCAGCTTTTCAAGGACGGGGGCTACCACTCCATCCTTCTGCTCGAGCAGGGCTGTGAGTATGTGAGCGGGCCCTATGCCCTGATGCTGGCGCTCGCGCGCGATGCTTTGCGCGCGGGCGATTGCCTCTTGTGATTTGACTGTGAGTCTGTCTAGCCTCATGATGTAGCCGACCCTCCTTGATGTATGTGATCGCCGCGCGCCTAGGCAAGCTCCCGGATGAGTTGGCGTTCGCGGTCGCTCAGATTTCTCGGCATTGACAAGCTTATCTGAACCAGCAAGTCGCCCGGGCTTCCGCCGCGGACCGCCGGCATGCCAAGGCCGCGGAGCCTGAGTGTCTGACCGTTCTGGCTCTCTGCCGGAATCGTCAAGGCTACGCTCGGGCCGTCCAGGGTGGGGACCGCGACCTCGCCGCCTAAAGCCGCGATGGTCACCGGAACCTCCGCCGTGGTGCGTAGGTCATTGCCGCGCAATTCGAAACGGGGATGCGGGCGGATCTTCACTTTCAGGTAGAGATCGCCTCGGGCTCCGCCTCTTCCGGCGCCCTCGCCGGCGATGCGCAACTTGCTCCCGTCTCTGACTCCTGCAGGTATCGTTACGGCTATCCTTCTCCTTGACCCGTCCGGATCCACAAGTTCGAAAGAGCGTTCTCTTCCGTGATACGCCTCCTCAAGGTCGATTTCGATTTCGTGTTCGACATTCCGTTGCTCGGGCCGGCGCTCGCCGAACTCGGCGGTCCGAACGCCCTGCCCGAAGAGACCGCCATCGATGTCGAACCCACCGAAGAACTGCTTGAAGAAATCGCTGAAGTCGGCGTCCGACAGTTTTCCGAACGTGAACGTGGTCCGCTTGTATCCCGGCTGTGTGCGCCCGAATCCGCCCGGCGGCCGTCCGGCGCCTGCGCCCGCTCCCGCGCCGGCCTTGGCATAGTGCTCCCAATCCGATCCGAGCTGGTCGTATCTGCAACGCTTCTCGGGGTCGGACAGCACGTCGTACGCCTCGGCAACTTCCTTGAAGCGCTCCTCGGCAGACTTGTCGCCGGGGTTGACGTCCGGATGGTACTTCCGAGCCAGCTTCCGGTATGCGGACTTTATCTCCTTATCGCTGGCGGTCTTGGACACGCCTAGCGTCTTGTAGTAGTCTCTGAATTCCATTATCAGTCTCCAGGGCGCACACCATCAGATTATCCCGCGGGGATCAGCACGGCTTCGCCACACGGGCCATGGTTGGCCTCAAGCAATCGTCTGCGTAAGTGTATCCGCGTCTCAAATCCTCCACGACCGTCTCCGTTTGGACACTTGGGTCCTCACAGGCCGCAATTGCATCGTGAAACCGGGGATCGAACGGCTGACCCACGGCTTCGATGGGCTTGACCCCTTCGACAGCCAACACGTCGAGGAGCTTGCGCGTTATCATGTCTACCCCGTGACGGAGCGAGTCATAGTCGGCATCGGCGATCAGCGCGCGTTCCATGTCGTCCACGACTTCCAGAATGCGAAGGATCAGATCGTGCTTTCCGCGCCTGATGTTGAATGCCAGATCCCGCGCCACTCGACGCTGATAGTTTTCCAGGTCGGCACGGGCGCGCAGATAAAGATCCCAGTTCTCAGCGGCCTTGGCTTGGGCCTCGGCCAGTGCAGCAGGGCCGGCTTCGGGCCCCGTGGCGCGGGCGGCTTGCCCGGGTTCTTGGTCTGAGCATGGGCAGCGATTCTCCGGCGCGCTCTCTTGCTGCG
>CAYYHF010000230.1:0-4354 GCA_964471415.1 uncultured Clostridia bacterium
AGTCATGAAAAGGTACAATCCCGAGGTCTACGGGTTCGAATGGGCCGACGAAGACGCGCCCAGATTCCAGCTTGCCCCAATGGGCTACCGCGGGTACATCGAAGCCCGGCCGGTCAGGCAGATCAGCAAGGGGTAGGCCGGTTCGAAAAGCGCCTGGGCCGGCCTGTGGAACAGATCGTCGCGGAACGCTGCCTGCTGTACTAGGCCGAACAGATCCTTGTTTGTGGCGACTATCACGCGCACATCGATGGGGATGAACCTGACGCCGCCTACGCGCATAGTCTCCCGTCCAGCCACCGAATCATGTCATCGGACCCCACGATTCCCACGTGGTTGGCATGGCGCTTGGCTTTGAGAAGCGCCCGCACTGCTGGCATTCCTCTTGATTCGCCGCTTGAGATGGGTAGACCGCCGCACAGCTCACGGCACGAGCGGGAGCGCCTCATCCCGATTCTGCAACGGGATTCATCATCGCAAGGTGATAATCCTCTTGCGCCGCGCGGCGCAGGGAGTTCCGCACGGTAGCTTGCTCAAGCGCTCGGCCGGTTGAGAGAAGGAAACGAGAGTCCATGTATGGAATACAGAGTCCGGAGAGAACCCAGGGGAGTGTCTGCAGATGGGGTGACGCTTTTCCCAGCTGTGCTCAGTCGGGTCATTGCCGCGGTTGATCGACGCCGACTCGTGGCTGTTGTCCTGTTGCTGTTGGCGGTCATCCTGGGTCTGGCCGTTTTGAGGCACACACGCGTCTCAAGCTGGGCAGGCGATATGGAGACCGACTACTGCACTCTGGTGATAGACCAGGCCGCTGCCAGTCTTGCAGCCTTTCTCGAAGATTATGAGGACGCAACCTTTCAGTTTGTGGCCAATCAGGACCTCAACCGTCTGCTCCTCGAGTATGTCTCAGCTGCAGATACCTACGAAATCGCCCCATACAACCAGGCCTTCTCGAATTTCCTGGAAGGATATACATTCAGCCGACGCGGCGTGTACGATGCGGTGTTCGTTGACGAGTCCAACAGGAATCGCAAGGCGTTGACCATGCGCGAGTCGCTGCCTGCGTCCTACATCAAGGCTTTCCGCAACTCCAGCACCTACGAGGAGATAATGCGCGCCGATGGCAAGGCAGTGTGGGTATTCGGGGAAGACTGTGCCCGCGCGGGCATGAACTGCGTGATCGTGGGCAGGCGAATAAAGCATCTGTTTACACAGAAGCCACTGGGCATTGTGGCTATCATGATCGACGCCAACGAACTCGCCCGGGTGGTCAACGACTATCTACATGATCATTTCTACTTCTCGGTGGGTACAGTCAAGGCCAACTACACTGTCATAGTGGATCGTGAAGGGTCCATCATCTCCGGGCCCAGTGCCGCTGGGTCATCGCGTGACGAGAAGCCTTCTCTTCTCCGGCAGCTTTACCCGAACTCGCCTGTTGGTCGTGCGGAGGGACGCTTCACGGGAGACCTGCGTGGCGAAGACGTTCTGGTGGTTTTCAGGCCCATCTCCGATACCGGCTGGCGGTCGTTCGTGCCTGTGTCGTTGGCCGGCCTGTACGGTGAGGAGCCGAGCGGAGGCGTTTCCGTGGCGGGGCTGTCCGTTCCCATGGCCGGCGGGTTGATCGCCGGCGCTTTGGCAGCTACCGCCGTCTTTCTCTTCCTTTGGCCCAGCCCATACGGTCCGCACACTCATTCCCCCGGGCGCATCGCCGCTTGCGGGGACGAGGGGCTTGCGGGCGCGCACGGCGCCCCGGGATCTGGTAGGCTTCAGCCTGAAGGGTCTGATCCCGAGTGGCTGGGCCAGCTGACTGACAAGGAGATACAGGTCTTGATCCTGATGTCGCAGGGGTATTCAAACCGCGAGATTGCGCAGAAGACCTACATAGCCGAGCAGACAGTCAAGAACTACGTGAGCTGTATCTACAGCAAGCTATGCGTGCGTGATAGGGTGCAGGCATCCTTGCTGGCAGTGGAGGCAGGACTGAATCTTCGCGACTTCGACTGCCGATTGCCGACTGACGAGTGACCTGTCACTTGCCGGTCATGATCGCAGTGAATCTATCAATTATCTCTTCCTTCTCCGACCTCAGCTTGATGTAGTCGAGGCACATTGCCCTCTTCACTGCTTCTTCGGCGGGTATCAAGCCCACTCCGCGGGCCACTGGCACATCCTGGCGGCTTGGGAGAGTATAGCCGCCCGCCACGATGGTCTGGCCTCCTTTTGACAGAAGGAAATCCACGAAGGCCCTGGCAGCCTTCAGGTTGAGCGTGCCTTTCAGGATCGCGACAGGGCTAGGGATCACCATTACCTTGTCGAGATACACAAAGCCCAGGGGCGCTCCGTCCAGGATCCGGTTGATGGCGATGTAGTCCACGGCCAGGCAGGCTGCGAGATCGCCCATGGCCGTGTCGTCTACGACTTGAGTAGCGCCTTGTCCCATCTTGGCCCCATTAGCTCTCAGCTTCCGGATGTAGTCCCATCCCAGGTTCTTCACGATCATGGATACACTCAACATCGAAGTCCCTGAAATCGCCGGATCGGCGATGCCGAAGGCATTTCGGAACTCCGGCCTGAGCAGGTCTTCCCAGGTCCTGGGAGGGTTGTTTATCCGCGTGATATCGTAGCATATGCCGATGGTGCTGAGGCGGGCGGCGGTGAAGTAACCATCGGGGTCGGACACAGGGCTGATCACGGCGGACGCCTCCGGCGACACGTACCTTTCGAGCAGGCCTTCTGCCTTGAGCTGGTAGAAGTCCGGCACCTCGCTGGTCCACAGCACATCGGCCATTATCCTTCCGGCGTGGCGTTCGATGGCGAGCTTGGCCATGATCTTGCCGGCGCCGGCTGAGTAGTAGTCAAGCTGGATCTCAGGATACTTGCGCATGAAAGCATCCCTTAGCTGCCCGATGATAACGTCCTTGGTCGATGTGTACACCAGTAGCCTAGATTTCGGCGCCGCGTCTACCAAAGGCGCCATCCCAACCGCCAACAGCGATAGCGCCAGTAGCACCGCTCTGACTGCCGGCCGTCTCGCCATTGATGACCACTCCTTCACGCGATGCCGCGCGGCATACGAACGTGCCTACCTAAGTAATATACAACAGTCTCCGTCCGTATCCTCTTCGTCGGAGTACGGGGCGCCTCGCCATAGCGGTTCACCGCGGTGAACCGTGTCATAGTACCGTGGTACTATTCGCGCATCTAGCAGCGAATGGGGTACCGCGGTACGGTGACGCCGCTTTACCCACGGCCTATCATGTAGTCTAGGTGGCGAATATCCCAACTAAGGTGAAAGGGTGATACTTATGAAGAGAGCGCTATTTGTCTTGTGTGTGCTGAGTGTTCTGTTGGCATCGGCCATCACCGTGGGGGCCCCGAAGATGAAAGTCATGTTGTACTCATCCATGAAGGATTCTCAACTCTCAGCGTTACAGAAGGCCTTCTCGAAGAAATACCCCGACATCGTGTTCGATTACTACACAGCCGGCACCGGCAAGGTGCTGACTAAGCTTGCCGCGGAGCAGCAGGCAGGCGGGATAGCGGCCGACATGATCTGGGTGGGCGAGCCCACGAACTACGTCGAGTTCAAGCAGCAGGGCCTGTTGGAGAAGTACGTATCGCCGGAAGCCAAGACCATCAACTCTATCTACAAAGACAAGGACGGCTACTACTGCGGGGCGAGAATAGTCGGGCTGGGCATCGCCTACAACACCAACAACGTTAAGGGCAATGATATTCCCAAGGACTGGAGCGATCTGCTTGATCCCAAGTTCAAGGGGTTCCTGGGGATGACCGACCCTGCCTTCTCCGGCACCACGCTCTACACCGTTGCGGCCTTCGTGCAGAATCCCAAGTACGGTTACGACTTCCTGAAGGCGCTCAAGGCCAATGACATCAAGCTGGTGCAGGGTTCAAGCGATTCGGTGACCAAAGTCGGTTCGGGCGAATGGGACATGAGCATCGCCGTCGACTACATCGCCAAGGACCAGATGGGTCAAGGCTCTCCAGTGGGCTTTGTGTATCCCGCCGGCGGCGCCTCCATAGTCGCAAGCCCTGTAGCAATAGTCAAGGGTACCAAGAACCTCGAAGCAGCGAAGATTCTGTATGACTACATCCTCTCACTGGAAGGCCAGAAGGTCCTAGTTGAGGCCAATACCATTCCCATCCGCACAGAGATAAAGCTACCAGATGTCGACCTGGGCAAGCTGCTTGGCAATGCTCTGCCTGTTGACGACTACAAGCTGGTTGCAGAGAAAGACGACATGCTAGACAAGTTCGTCGAGATCATGCGGAAGAAGTAGCATCGGCGTCCATCACCGGCGAGGGAGGTTTCCCATGGCTGAAGTCAAGTTGGACC
>CAYYHF010000231.1:0-4343 GCA_964471415.1 uncultured Clostridia bacterium
AGGATCGGAAGACTTTTGGGACCGGAGCTGTTTCTCGAACGAAGCCCGAGCGCGGCCAAACTGGCCTCTTCCCATCAGCGCGAAGGAATCAAGCAGGTTGCGGCGGTCTGTTGAGGATACGCGGTTTTTCTGTGCCAAGCGTTGCCCTCCTTTACACCCGGCATTGCTGCAGGGCGCGCGGCGCGGCGGCCATCCGGTGCCTAGCCTCATTTCGATTCGATACCTACAGGCACAATGTAACACGGAGCGCCCATCGCTGCAACAAGCGGGCAGGCTTTCACGTGTATTGCCAGATCACGTGGTAGGGCGTCCGAACCGCAGCTCGGTCGTGACCACTAGGTGTGTGAGTGCGTTGCGGGATGGCGCTATTGGGGCCCGCCCTTTGACGTCCAGGAGAGGGGGATGCCGAACACAGGAAGACAGTCGATGCTTCCCCGTTCGCGCCGAAGGTGGTATCATAGATGGTGCCTGAGGACATAGTATGGAGTGGAGCAGATGGGGCGTCTTGAGAAACTCCTGAGAGATATGCGAACCAGCCCCACTACGGTGAGGTATGACGAGGTTGAGCGAGGCACACCCCATGAAGGCTCCGTACGTCAGGCAAGCTCTACAGCTGTATGAGGAGATAATGGAGGCGATTCGTGATGACAGCCATCGGTAAGGAGGATTTGTTCGGGTACGCCGCCAAATTGACTCGGATTGCCCCACAAGATGGAAGCGGTTGGTTGGCCGAAGTGCCTCAGCTTCCTGGGTGCCTGTCCGACGGCAAAACGCCTGAAGGCGCATTAGCCAACGTGAAGGAGGCCATTGAATGCTGGCTTGCGGCAGCTCTGGAGGATGGGGACACGCCTCCCGTCCCAAGAGCATATGAGGTTGCCGAGTATAGCGGCAAGTTCACCTTGAGGGTGCCTAGATCCCTGCACAGAGCGTTGAGCGAGGCAGCTCAGCGGGAGGGCGTCAGCCTGAATCAGCTTGTGCTGTCGATGGTGTCTGCCGCCATCGGAGCGGATCCGATCCGACCCAATCCCGTTCCTCGTCGCGCCGTTCATCTGTCGTATTCTCTGGCCAAGCGGCATCGAGCACGCGTGCTTGATCGTGAGCCCTGATGAGTACGGCAACCCTGCAAGTGCGTTGCGCCATGGCACCACGGAAACGGCTATCACCGCGCATGCCCAGCTCTAGCCCAACATCCTGATGGCCTCCAGCATCTTCGGCACTCCTGTGCTTGCATTATCTCTGATGAAGGTGATCTCCTGCCATGAGGGAACGGCTACGTCTTTGGGGTCTACTACAAAGATCGGCGCACCATAGGGAACGTACTGGACCAACGCCGCGGCTGGATAGACTACCAGGGAACTGCCGACTACTGCGAAGATGTCGGCGCTCTGAGCGATTTCCGCCGCCTCGGGCATTGCCGGCACGGCTTCTCCGAACCAGACTATATGCGGCCTGAGCTGTGATCCCAATTCGCATTGATCTCCCCAGTTCAGCTCGGTTCCTTCTATGCCGTAGACCAAAGACGGGTCGGCTGTGGAACGCGCCTTCGTCAGCTCGCCGTGAAGGTGCAGCACCTTAGTGCTGCCCGCACGCTCGTGGAGGTCGTCGATGTTCTGGGTAATAATGTGTACGTCAAGCTCTTGCTCGGCTCTGGCAAGCGCCAAATGAGCCGCGTTGGGTGTTGCTTGGTAGAGATCCTTTCTTCGCTGGTTGTAGAAGTCGAGGACCAGTTCCGGATCACGGCGCCATCCTTCCGGGCTCGCTACCTCCATGATGTCGTGGTCATGCCAGAGCCCGTCTGAGTCGCGGAAAGTCCGTATTCCGCTCTCGGCGCTGATTCCGGCGCCGGTAAGAACCACAAGCTTCCTCATAAGCCGAACACCAGTCCTTTCTTCTCTGTCTGACTGTTCTGCCAAATCGCACAATGCCGTCACGCGCGAGTGCGCGTGCAGCACGGACGCGACACGGCGGCCCGCTCGATTCCTGTGAGAGGCTTCCACTACCTATTATACCAGCAGGCCCCAGCATGGACATGATCGGCGCAGGGGGTTATCTAGCCTGCCGGAAAACCCGACGGTCCGTGCAGCAGAATGAATGATGAGCCTTGGGTCCATGGGTCTAGCTTCACCTTCTGCAGCTACCAGCGATTGTGTTGAGACGCTATGATCTTGTGCGGGAAGACGTTCGCAAATCCCTACTGGACGCGGAGGAAGGAATTGCCCGCGGTGTGACAGAATAACTTGATCGGGATGACGGCTGGGGGTGAAGCGATTGCGTTTCCATGATGAGATCTCGAGGCTGAGGTCGCGGGATGACGCGATTCGATTCCTCGCTTCGGTCGCCGACTATAGCTATGAGGGGCTTAGGACGCGGAGACTGGGGATGCCCCTTGTTAAGTCATACCTGGTGGAAACCGTGCCTTGCCAAGATGGGAATCGGCAGGATCCTGAGTTGTGTTTCCGCGGCTCGGGGCTGAGATTGGAGCCGATGGATGATGCTCTGTACAGGGTTGCCACTGAAGACCGAGGTTGCTTCGCATTGGCTGAGGAGATCACCTCTAGGATTATCGCCATCTACACCGCGAAGGAATCCAGAGTCGCAGATAGACTGTTGAGGAACGCGGTAGCATCAACCCCTCGTCTGGACCATGCATGGTTTTCCGGGACGTATCTCACTACGTTCTGGAAGGCGCTCATACCTACCATCTCTGGACGCAGTGCAGTGAGGATGAGGTTTCAGCACGAGGATTTGTTCGGATACGGTGAACGGGTTCCTACAGAGGGACACGAGGATGGCGGCCTGTGGGACGAAATATCGTCCGAAGAACCTCCTCTGCAGCGGTGTGCATCGTCGATCGAGATAACCCTGAGAGCTGCTGACCTAATGGAAGCTTTGCCCACGGTAAGTCTGTCTCTGAAACCTATGAATGCCATGGGAGTGCTGCGGATTCCGTCGGTCGTGTATCCTGGGGGGAATGAGCTGTACCATGATGGGAAGATAACCAACCGCACCAGCAACTATCAGGATCATCGACTCAAGGTAGCTGGCGTTGCTTCCCAGTACACTGACGTCACATGCAACCTCGAGACTATTGCCTGGACATCAACTGAGTCGGTCCCGATGCAGGCAGATTCGGGCATCAAGGTGCAGGCCACACCGGTTCTCATCGAGTTTTCTGATCCGCTGGAGCCGGATACATTCAGGACGTTTATCGCTCGCACCTTTGAAGAAGGCAGCCGACCGTTTCGGCTGTGGGGAACTCCCATCTGGCTGGGTGCTCGAAAAGCTCACGTGTACGGACTAGACCTGCATCTGTTCCAGAAGTTCATGATGGAACTCACTCCCGAGTACATCGAGCTATTCCTTCCCAGAGGCACGTGCGGCAACACCCTACACCGCCTGGTCACGAATCTTCAGCGATATGTGTCGCCTAGGCTGAGTGTATGGGTCGGGGATCAACCATACGAGGATCTGATAAGAGAAGCGCTGGAGGGAGGAAGAGCCGATGACTGATGACGCCAGCGCACCAGTCGAGGCGCATTTCGACCCACTGTTCCAGCTCAATCCTGTGATGGATCCGCGTTCGACACCACGTAGGCAGACAGCACGCGTAGCGCCAGATAGATCGGCATTTGAAAAAGGCCGATCCAGCGGTCGTGTTACTACGCCCGACCCCTGTTTTTGAGTCTGATTTCGCGGATTTTCTTCGGTTCCGGAACCCTTAGACTCGATAGAATGTGCTTCTGAGCTGGGGTAATGTCGGTGCGTTGGGCCATCTTGCCTTCGGGAGCATCGATCTCAACAATACGAGTTCTTTCCAGCTGGGCTCGGATTCGGTCGGAGACGCGGTGGTCCATCTTCCGGCGACAGCGTATCGTTGGAGGTTCTCAGGAGGTACTCGCCATCGAGCCGCGCTTTCTTCTTCACCTTGTTCTGATCGATGCGAGGGAAGTTTCTGGCGTCCAGCACGAGATACTTCCCGAATCGCTTGCTCGTTACGACTTTGCAGGCGGCCTTGGTGTGTTCCTCGCCGATTACCGGCTTGCGTCTCGTCAGCTCTTCTCGCAGCTCAGCCAATGCTCTCTCGCGCCTCTGCCGAGCCCGCTGTGCCTCCAGATGAGCCGGCCTGTCTGTCGCGGCTGTATGCATCGAGCGGTCTGAACGCGCGGAACTCACGCTGGCACGTGTTCCCAGAGTCGTAGGCGATGCATAGGGGCTGGGATGGGTTCGCAGAGCATACCGCGGGTGCCGATGTTTGAGCACGGGTGGATTTTCTAGTGATCTCAGGGGACCCTTGCGCCGAGCGCAGTATGCCGATACAGTACTTCTGGGGAGGCGAATGAGTA
>CAYYHF010000232.1:0-4335 GCA_964471415.1 uncultured Clostridia bacterium
TGGTTGATGTATAATCACGTGCATAGTCCCATCCAGCAGACGGGGCGGAGTCAATGTGGCGTTTTCACCCATTTCACCTAACATGACACGGCAGTACATGGCACATACGCCCATTTTTCGGCCTCAGGATCCGGCCAACTGCCGATGCAGACCGCAGATTCCCCGGCCGTCCGGGTTTATGCGACCATACACTTGATTATGCAGCAACCATTGCCGCGATTTGCGATACATAGAGACAAAAGCGCCGTGAAAACCGACGAGTCCCAAAGGCCAGCTAGACCCGGTTGTCGCGGCAAATCGCCAGCTCACAGCCGTATACACCCGTAGTGGGCAGTCGCCGACAGAGTCAACGCGGACGAGCCATCGCACCTGCCCATATCTCCTTCCCCTCCGCGCGCAGGCCGCGGCGCGCCCTTTTGCCCCGGCGGGCAGCGATGACCGTAGCGCGAAATCACACGGCGAAGGGAGGAAGGGGGGGAAAGGAAGGCTATGCCGCGGCATAGCCAACCTTCTCTATGTCCATCTGCACGACTGTCTCGATGCCAACTAGGATCTGGCGCGCTAGCTCCTTAGGAGTGACTCCTCTCAGGGGCGCATGTAGCAGGTTTTCGTGCCCGGATGGCAGCACCAGGTTTGACACCATATCCTGGTAAGCGTCAAATCTTGCTACCCAAACCCTCGTCAGCTGCCGCGCATCGGGAAGGTCGTTGGGTTTCATGCCTGCAGCTCAACATCATGACTTACCCCGCGTCCGCTCTCGATAAGCTCATTTGTCGGGGTTGACAAGCATGCAGTACAAGAAGCATCCAGCAGGAGGACATCTCCATTCGCCCGGACCTCCACCATCAGAGTCCAACCCCAAGGCTCCAATCTTTGCGTGCCGGCGCCGGCAGTGCTATAGTCGAGTTGCGCCTGCGTGTTCGGGGTGGATCGGGCTGGATCGGCTGTCCCGACCCGGTGGACGAAAAGGTCCATCGTGTGTGCACGCCGAGACACCGGAGTCAGCGAGGTGAGAAACATGGAGCTTCTGTCTATTGGGAAAATGGCCGCTCTGAACCACATTACCGTTCAGGCACTGAGGCATTACGACAAGATCGACCTACTAAAGCCGCTGCACGTCGATGGGGAGACCGGCTACAGGTACTACGATATCAAGCAATGCGCAATACTGGACATGATTCAATACATGAAATCCCTGGGGATGTCGTTGGAGCAAATAAGAGAGCAGTTCGAGAAGAAAGACATCGGGCAAATCCAGGATATACTCAGAAAACAAAGCCATAACATCGATGAGGAGATCGGGAAGCTCCGTCAGATGAAACGAGGCGTTGAGGCCTGCATCAGGAACTATGACAGATACTTGCGAATGCCCGAGGAGGGCATCGTCACGCTTGAAACCATCCCGGACAGAAGAGTCTTCTGCTATGACGGAAAGATCAACATTTACGACTACGGGCTCGATACCTACGAGTATATTCTGCGGGAACTGAAGCAACAGGTGATCATCAGAGACTTGCCCATGGTATACTTCTGCAATGTAGGATCCATATGGAGAAAAGAGATGATCGATGCAGGGAAATTCGTTTCGTCGGAGATATTCGTGTTTGTCGACGATGACTTTGAGGAGCAGGAAGGCATAGAAGTCATCCCCGGAGGCGACTTTGCCTGCATATACTTTCATAGTTTCTGGAAGGAAAAAGAGAGCGCGCAGAGGTTGTTCAGCTATGTAGAGGAAAGAGGATATGAGATAATCGGAGACTACGTGTGTGAAGTAGTTGTTGAGCTGCCCATCTTCGATGATATCGAAAGGAACATGTACGTGAGACTGCAGGTACCCATAGACCTTCCAGACGGCACCGGCCGGTCCGCCGGCTAGGAGCACCTGCTTGCTCCCTACCCCGCTCACCTGTGCCCCCCGTCCCCCTGAGCGCGCCGCTCGCCCCCGCGCGCCCCCGACTGGGCGCCGCCGCGACACCAATGCCACAATGCAAGAACCAACAATGCACCATCCCGTTCGCCGCGACCGCCGACCACCGCGGCGCCTAGCATGTTCCTACAATGGGTAAGCTACAGTCGGGCGCCGGGGACCGCCAGCGGCAGGGCCGCCGCGACTCTACGCGGGTTCGAAGCGAGTATTCCGACCTCCTCCTCAGTAGTTGACTCTATACTTACAATAGAGATTACACTTGAATTAAAGGTAAAGAACGGGTGAAATGGAGTTCGTCAACACCCAATCACAAGCATAAGGGGGATAATGTCGTGAGGGAAAAGATCAGGGTCATCCAGTACGGCTGCGGAAAGATGGGTAGGTACTTCCTACGGTATCTGTATGAAAAGGGAGCAGAGATAGTCGGCGCAATCGATATGAACCCGCAGCTTGTGGGCAAAGACGTTGGGGAAGTCGCAGGGCTTGGGTTCAAGATCAACGTGCCCATAAGGTCCGATGCTGAAAAGGTCTTCAGCGAGTGCGATGCGGATGCATGCGTGATCGCGACCAGGAGCCTGATGCCTGAGGTGTATGACGCCTTTGAACTCGCTGCAAAGCATGGCGTCAACGCCATCAGCACCTGCGAAGAGGCCTTCTATCCGTGGAACACCTCGCCCGCGCTCACCAACCGCCTGGACAGGCTGGCCAAGGAGAACAACTGCACCATTGCAGGATCAGGCTATCAGGACGTGTTCTGGGGGAACCTCATTACAACGCTGGCGGGCTCGAGCCACAGGATCGACAAAATCGAAGGCGTATCCAGCTACAACGTGGAGGACTACGGAATCGCCCTGGCGGAAGTACATGGCGCCGGGCTCAGCCTGGAGCAGTTTGAGAAGGAGATCGCTCAGAGCGAGTCTTTGCCCTCGTTCATGTGGAACGCGAATGAGTGGCTCTGCTCGCAGTTCGGATGGTCCATCAAGTCTACCAGTCAGAAACTCGTTCCCACAACCCACGACAAGGACATCAAGTCGGAAACACTGGGCCGGGTGATCCCTGCGGGCCACGCCACGGGCATGTCGGCGATAGTCACTACAGTAACGAATCAAGGGCCTGTCATCGTGTCCGAGTGCATCGGTGCGTATTCCGACGAATTCGGCCGGCGATTCCAGCAATGTGCGGCCGTTTGTTCCGATAGCATTCGGCCGTGTATTCCGATTGGATTCGGCCGCCTGTTCCGATATTGTGCGGCCATCTATCGGAGCGAAGCGACGAAGGGCATCTCCAATGTATCACTCCCAGTTATGTCATGTAAAGGATTGACCTGCGGCGGCGCCCTCGCTCCTAGCTTCAGAGCTCTCATCCATTGTTCAGCTCCTTCTGTTCGGGCTTGGCCAAGACTTTTCTCATGGACTCTCCTGTGAGCTTGATTCTGTGCGCGCTGTGAATCACACGGTCCAGTATGGCATCGGCGATGGTCGGATCGGGCAGAGCTTCGTGCCATTGCTCAAGCGGTATCTGGCTGGCGATGATCGTGGAGCGCGCGGCCACCCGGTCATCGAGGATCTCCAGGAGATCGCGACTATCCTCAGTGCTCATGTCGGCTAGGCCGAAGTCGTCGATAATGAGTATCTGTATCTTCGAAAGCCGCTGCAGCGCTCGCATGTATGTACCGTCGGCCTTGGCCAGGGTCAGCTCGCTAAGCAGTCGGCTCAGTCTGTAGTAGCGGGTGGCATATCCGTTTCTGCAGGCCAGGTTGCCCAGCGCGCAGGCCATGAACGACTTGCCAACCCCCGTAGGGCCGGTGATCACAACATTGAGGCGTTCCTCTATCCAGCGGCATGTGCGCAGCCCGGCCATGGCCGACCGATCCAGACCTCTGGCGTGGGTGTAGTCGATATCCTCTATGCAGGCGTTCAGCCGTAGTCTGGCTTCCCGGATCAGCCTCGTCAAGCGCTTGTTCTCCCGGGCGACGATCTCGCTATCCACGATGATTCCGAGCCTTTCGTCGAACGACAGGCTCGCAGTTTGTGGATCAGCCATCTGCTCGGCGTAGGCCTGGGCCATTGCCGGCAGGCGTAGGCTCCTCAGGGCCTCGATGGTCTGCTGTGTGAGCATGTTCATTGCCTCCTGTATCTGAGTAGTAAGCCGCTCCGCGGATGTTTGGGTGTGACACAGGGGAACTGCTGACTGCCTTGTCGAAATCAACTTTGTCCAGACCCTTCTCGAGAATGGCCTTTACGCTCTTGTAGTTGAACGCATTTGCTTGGAGGGCACGTGTGCATGCCGCCTCTACCCTTTCGGGAGGGTAGGTCCTGGATAGGCGCAGGACGCCAAGGCAGGAGCGATAGGCCATCATTGGGTGGGGTCTGGATTGAAGCATCTTCTCGATGAACGCGGCCGTGTTC
>CAYYHF010000233.1:0-4329 GCA_964471415.1 uncultured Clostridia bacterium
GCCTGGGACAATTCGGATTCTCCCGGATTCCCGTCGGCAGCATAGAGCAGACGCGCCGTTTTCAGCATAAGATCCCAGGCCGTGGGCATCCCTGCGTCTTTCGACACACCAGCCCCGGCAAACAGCACGTACTTCTTCTCCCCTGGTAGAGCGCTCGCGGCCAGCTTAACAACAGGATTCATGCGGGCTTCCTCCAGCTACGCAATTCTGCCTAATGCTTCTCACACAACTCAATTCAACAAAAATGAACTACGATCCTTTCTGTTGTGTCTTCTCTTGGTAGCTCTGAACCCCGCTGCGGAACGTTTGGCCCGGGTCTTCCGAGAGTCCCTTCAGCGCTGCTTTCTGCGTGCTTCTTGAAGGATCTCGAAAAGCTCCGACCCCTCGCGTGCCCTATAGCCCGGGTGCTGCCGCAGGAACTCCTCCGGGCTGATATCGCCCCGCAGCAGGCGCATGCGGTCCCTATTGACTGCACGCCGGTTCGCTTTGACCGTTTCTGGCAATGCCTCGCGCCGCTGGCGTTGGTATTGGGCTGCAAAGCCCCCGGAGTCGCGGCACTCCCTGCAGAAGCGTGAGCGGCGCTTTGAACGCGTCAGCTCTTCCCGCCCACACATCTCGCACTTTCTCCAGTAAAAGTTGTGGGCAGCGCAGAGAAGAAGCTCAAGCCAGACCAGCGAGGCTACATCGTCACTCGCATAGCCCCATTGAAGGCTGGTCATCGAAGCCTCAAACGCTCCTGTCCCGAGGATTACCTTGTCCGGCGGCAACCTGCGCCGCGTGAGTGCTTCCGCGTGCTTTCTCAGTCTGTCCGTGACCTGCTTTACAGTGGCTGGCGAGTCAAACCAGAACCACGGCCAGACTCTCTCAAGCCTTCCCGAGAGATACCCGACATTGGTAGCACCTCTCGCTGCATCAACGACGAGCCTCGCCCTTGGTGGGTACGGGGACAGAAGCTCGTCTTGGGAATCCCAACTAAGATAGGTCTCGATAAACTGCCGCATCCTGGCCTGCTCTTCCTGGATGGCTACAAGCGATGCTGAATCCTTCGGGTAATCCTCGTTGTCGAGCAGGGGCCACAGCACGAGGCCGTACCGGTCGATGCGCGGCGTCAGGTGGGGAAGCCTTAGGAACTGAAAGATCAGCGTTCCGAAATCGGCGATCTCCATCTCGCCGAGCTGCCAATCGCCCTGCCACAAGACCTCCTCATCTACCGGTACACCCCTCGTATCACATGTGAGCCTGAGTTGCCACGGGCGTGGCCGTGACTGTGCGTTCTTTCCGTCTACCATCGACCCTGGGTTCACCGCGCAGCCCCTCCTTGCTCGCCTGATAAAACGGCGTTTTGTCGTGCATTCATAAAACTAGGATTGCGTAATTTGCACAATCCCGTACCTCAGGATACCATTGAGGCGAGTGGAAATCAAGAGAGTTGTGTAAGGAGGTCTTAGGCATGGTAGCACCGCAGACGCGCGTATGGCGGGCCGATTCCGCTCCGGCCAGGAACGGAGGCATGAAGCCGGACGGGGTGCCCGGCAAGCGACCCCCGAAGCTGCTGGAACCAGACGACTTGCTGCAAGGTAGGCGCGTGAAAGCGCGCTTGATTACTGGCGAGATCATCACCGGGACACTGCGCCGTACAGCGACGTACCTGCTTGTGATCCAGGCCTCACAGGGTGCAGAGCTTAGCGTATACAAGCACAGCGTTTGCTATCTAGCGCAAGTCTGACCGCGCGGACCTTGAAGGACGGCTCGCGAATAGCAGCGGGCAGGAAAGACATGAGACACATAGATACGTCAGTTTTGTCCAAGACTGGTCAAGACAGGCCGAGGGACCCGTTGCCAGTTGCCCCGAACTGACAACCGGCCGCAATAGGGTTAATAGTTGCTAACGACGCGCCCGGGCGGCGTATACGCTGCACAGGGGCGGGATGGCACTTCCTGTAACACAGGCCCGCAAGCGTGTGTCACGTGCGTGATACGCCATGTGTTACAGAGCAGGACCCGGCTCTCCTGTTTGCCGAATTGCCATACAGGAGGGATCGCATGTGGGTTCGCGGGTCCTCACATTCAGGCTCGGCGATGAAGACCAGGCGCGGTTGCAGAGCCTGCTCGCACGTGAGAATACCACCCTGGGCGAGTGGATCAGGCGCCGGATCGAAGAGGCGGATGCGCCTGCCGGTGCGTCCCCGCACGTGCCCGCCCAGGCCCGCGCAGGGGAAGGCGAGGCAAGAGTCTTACGCGCGGAGTGCGAGGCCCTGCACGCGGAGGTTGCCCGCCTGCGCTCCGTAGTTCTGTCCCCGGACGCGATGGCAATACTCGAACCTTTGTTCCGGCAATGTGCTGGCAAGTGGCCGCAGTACCGGGGTCCCGGCGGATTCGCGGAGTGGCTTGGCGATGCTGCCTTCGGCTTTCTGGTATTAAACGCGCACGCCCTCGGGCTGGACCTCGGACGGCACGCCGACGGCGCATTGAGCGCAACCCCGATGTTGCGGGCGCTGGTGTGCCGGGTGGTCCGGGACCTTGTGCTGCCGAAATGAAGGTGCTGAGCCGATGGAGACACGTGACGACCTGCAACAGCGGATTCAGAAGAGGATACAACCGGTTGTCGAGGCAGCGGTTCCCGTCGCTGTCGGGCTGATCCTTGCGGGACTGCTGACATGGCCGTTCATCTGGCTCTGGTGGCGCCTGTCCATACCCCGGTAACGTGGTCCCCGAGCTTCTGCAGCCGGGCACGGCCCGGGCGCGCGGGCAAGCCCGTAACGGGTGAGCCGCCCCGCCCGTATGCGCCGCGTTAGCTCTGGCGGGCGTGGCGCTTTAGCATCATTATGAAGTCCTTCACGAACTCAAGCTCCTCAATCGTGCAGCTTTTGAGGAGCGCAACAAGCTCACCTATCAGGCGATCCTCGGGCGAAGCCCCCTCACGGTCATCAGTCGCGGAAACCACGGACGTGACGGGGACCCCGAGGGCACCCGCGAGCCTCCAGATCACCTCAAGGCTCGGCAGCCTCTGGCCCGCCTCGATCTTGGCAAGGAACGTGGGGTGTATCTCAGCCCGTTCAGCGAGTTCTTCCTGGGTGAGCTTCCGGTCTTGGCGCAGCGCCCGTAGGCGGGTGCCTAAACGGTGTCTCACTTCGTCCACGTGTTCCACCTTCTCGCGATTTTATTCTCTCAGACTGGTAGACAGGCAGGAATAGACGTATAGTCTGGAGAATTATGCCCCAGAGTCATGCTGAGCAGTCCGAAAGTCTCTATGAGCTTTTGGGCAGCGGAACAGAAATAGGGGCCATGAGGAGGCAGGGACAAAAAAACCGTGCTTTACAGCGTCAAGATCGACGCCGGAAAAGGAACGGTATAAAGCATCGAGCGTTCTTGGAATATCATCGTCTTCCATCGGAGGACTCGCCTTGCGTGAAATAGAGTCGGTATTAGCAACCATCTGAGTCAATGAGCTATAGGAAGGAGAGCAAATTGCAAAGTTCTTTGGAGCCCTTTCTCGCCAGGGTGTGTCTGTTGTCGAGTGCATTGACGGAAACAGGTGTAAGAAGGCTTATAGTCGATGGAGCCCTGGCTCTACCCAGGTCGGTTCAATATGAGAGGAGGATTGGCGGATGGCTCGTCGGTTGTGCGCAATTGCGGTTGTAATGGCTGTGTGTCTCTTCTGGCAAAGCTCGGTCCTAGCTGGCGGCTACGTGGGCATCAAGACCGGAGCGGGCACCGGGCTCGTTGGTGCGGAGTTAGAGTTGCCCCTGCAAGATAGGCTGTCACTACTCCTCCAGGGGGGCGTGGCAGGTACCGGTGACGCGGCCGCCGTTGGCGGCGCCGTTGGACTTCGCGGGTACGCTTCCTCAGGGGAGCTGCGACCATTCGGCACAGTGTACGCAGGGAGCATAGGAGTTTCGTATTTCTCATGGTACACAGGGACAATGACCCTGGCAGTGACCTACTATGGAGGCACAGTAGGGGCAAAGTACGAAAGGCATAACTGGTACACAAGCGGAGAGATAGGGTACGCTTACGTTCCGGCACTTCAGGCGGGTGGCCTCATGTTTGGGGCGAGTCTGGGAATCAAGTTTTAGAGGTGCCTCGAAACACGAGGATGCGGTGACGAGGACGTCATCATGATGAAGAGCACCCTGGCGAGAAAGGTCCCTAGTCAACAAAGACGGCGGGTTACAGATGCTGGCGTGCCCTAACCGCGTTCATGGAAGGAGGCGGGAACGATGAAGGCAGCACAAATGCTCTTATGGGTTGGCGCGGCGATAGTCGTTCTGATGCTCGGAGCGTTCGGGATTATGGGCGTCGTTCCGCTCCTCCTCCTATTTCTGGCAA
>CAYYHF010000234.1:0-4295 GCA_964471415.1 uncultured Clostridia bacterium
GCGTTCTGGTTCTGCAGAATGCGAAACATCAGCTGGTCGACGTAGGGGCCCTCAGTCGCCTGAAGCTTGATCTCGCCCTTGGCGTCTCCTGTGGTCCATTTCACGCCGGTCTTCTTGTTCTCGATCATGAAGCCGCCGCTCTTGTAGAACGTATTGGTGTCGCCCTTGAAGGCGTAGTACTTGTTGGGCGAATGGGTAACGAACGCGCCCTTTTCCCAGCGCTGCACTACCCACGGGCCCGCCACGGGTTCGGTCCCTAGCGGATCGTGGGCGAGAAGCTCCTTCACAGGATCAGCCGCCTTGAGGGCCTTATCGACGATGGGGCCCCAGTAGGCCTTGGGCAGGATGAACGCGCCGAGCATGCCGTACTGCCACTGCGCGAGCCCAGGCAACTCTGTCAAGAAGAACTTGACCGAGTAGTCGTCCACCTTCTCCACGCGATCCAGGATGTCGGGGTCGATATTGCCGGGCCAGTTGCCGCCGAGCTTGTTGGGGTCCAGCGCCAGCGGCGCCATGTAGCTGAACACGATGTCATCGGCCGTGATGGGCTTGCCATCGCTCCACTTGAGGTCCCTGCGCATGCGAACTATGGAAGTGTAAAACGTCTTGTCGCCTATCTTCTCCTCCTTGAAGGCTGTCGGCATGCCCAACGCGGCCGAAGGGCTGAACACGAAGTCGGGCGCGGCATTGCCATAGAGGCCGATGTAGGACTGCTGGTAACCAACGAACGCGTTCCACACCGATGCATCGGGGCCTAGCTGTGCCCAGACGTTGAGCGTAGTGGGGTCCTCGAAAATCGCCATCTCATACGCTTTCTCCGCCGCCTGGCCCATCGCGCTCATGCTCGCAATGACGGCCACGAACAACAAGACGGCCAGACCAAACCTGAAGTTCCTCATAACCCCCATGTACCTCCTTCTGTAATGTGCTGGAGCCACATGGTGGTCATTCTTCTCACAGCGTCAAAATCCTGCCTCGGTCAAGGCAAAAGATGCCCTGGACGCCATATATGCTATAGAGCTGCACTTATCTGCCTGTCAAGTTCCTCCTCCGCGCGCGCATCCCAGCCCTCTTTCACATAGAAAACCAATCCAGATTTGTCGATTAGGTAGACCACAGGCACACCACGCACACGATATGCGGCCGCAGCGGACCGCCCATCGGCGCGGCCCACGATGGGAAACGCAACGCCGACTGCCGCCGTAAACTGGCGGATCGCGCGGTCGTCCTCACCCGTGTCATCTATGCCGATGCACACCAGAGAGCGCCCGCGATATCGATCATACAGGCGTTGCACGGCTCCCAAAGCGTCCGCCGATAGCTTGTACTTGGTGTTCCAGAAGACCACCAGTACAACCCCGCCAGAAGCGGGCACTGCAACCTCCTGCCCGTCAAGGGACATCGCCCTCACAGCCGGCGCGGGTCGTCCAACCAAGCTCGCGGGCTGCGCCAAGGCCCCGCCGAGCTGCAGCGCGGGCCAGACCACAGCGCAGGCCAGCGCGAGCAGAGCAGCAATCCGAACTTTCCTACATCCGTACATTCGCACTCACCATCCGTTAGTTCCCTGTATGCATTTGTGACGCGCGATGGGGGAGCAAGGTTTCATCCTCAGCCCAATACCGGGCGCACCACGCAAGAACTCCCCCTCGCGGGGGAGTTCGTCGCCATCGCCTGCTATCGCCTGCTACTTCCTGAACTCGGACCTCGTCGGCACCCAGACCGTCCTGCCCACAAGATCGGAGTACCGATATTCCTCTTCGCCCGATGCGAACGATTCCCTTATCGTCCTTTCGAACTTGTTCACCTGAGCGTCCATATTGTCTGCGTGGTGAAGAATGCACGCCTCGATTGTCGCCGGCTGCACCGGCGAACCCCACTCCAAAGCGCCGTGATGACTCGCCACCAAGTGAGCCAGTTCCAGCGTCAACCCAGGAGTCCAGCACGGCGATGCGCACGAGGATCTCTCGGGGCAACTCGAAGCCAGCTCGGCTATGCGCCTGCTGACCACTTCCATGCCAAGCAGTATGTGGTCCACGGCCACTCCGTCCAGGGACATCGCCGCAGCGGCGCGCCCCCTGTCGTAGTCGTAGCTCTGCATCTTCCCGATATCGTGGAGAAGCGCTCCGGCGCACAGCACATCCCAGTCCGCCTCGGCATACTGCTGGGCGGCCTGCCTGCAGATGCGCAACACATTGAGTGTGTGCTCCAGAAGACCCCCCGAGTAGGCGTGATGGTGCCTGATCGCCGCGGGCCACTCCCTGAACCTGGCCATGAAGTCAGGATCGCCGAAGAAGGACTGAAGAAGACACCGAATCGGCCTTTTGGACACGCCCGACACAGCCTCAAGCACTTCCGCGGTCATCTCGTCAACATCGCGCGGCGTTGCCGGAACAAAGTCGGCCAGATCGCACCGGGAAACATCGCACAGCGTAATGGACCGGCCGAAACTCGATGTATCCTGCGACAGCTGTAGGCTCCCACCGTACTCCTCAACCTGCACGTTCCTGACGCGAACACAGGCGCCCGGTTCAAGCCCGGGGGTGGCCTCAGTGGAGTATCGCCAGAGCTTCAGACTTATTTCCCCAGTTCTGTCCACCAGCTTCACATCGGCGAAATACGAGCCGTTCCTAGTCTGCCTGCATTTGACATCCGCACAAAGGAGAACTGTGTCGGCCATCGCCCCCGGTTTCAGGTCCGCCACGAATTGTGTTTTGACTATCTCCTGCGCCATTGCATAACCTCATTTCACAGGAATGTCAGCGCTCACGTTCACCGAAGAATCGCTCTATCTCGATGCGCGCCGCCTCTCGGCTGTCGGCCGCATGCGCCACGTTGCGCGTTGCCGAGATAGCGAAATCTCGGCGCACCGTTCCGGGCGCCGCCTCTGCCGGATCAGTGGCGCCAAGCAGTCGCCGGGCCGATTCCACGGCGCTTGGAGCCTCAAGCACCATAGCAAGAACAGGCCCCGACCTCATATAGGCCTCAAGCTCGTGAAAGAACGGCTGCTCCACCAGGTGACGATAGTGCTCGCGAACCAGATCCGCCGACATCTCCAGTGTGCGCGCGCTGACCAATCTAAACCCTTGCGCTTCGAATCTGGACATGATCTGCCCCACAATTCCGCGCGTAAGCCCGTCCGGCTTTATCATTACGAATGTCCGCTCCATCGAGCGCCTCCAATACTCATGAAATATGTCCTTGCTCGCCGCCTACAGCACGGGCCAGGTTAATCAGGTCCTTCAGGGCGCAGCCGGCTGCCGCCGATGGCCCGCCTGAGCCCCCCACTATGGTGAGTTCCCCGAACAAATCGGTAGCAAACCTAACGCCTTTGCTGTCGCCGGTTACCTGTGCCAGGAAATCCTTGTATGGAACGGGCGTAGGCTTCACTTCAATGATCACATCATCCGCAGTGCGAACAGCTCGCCCGATCAAGCGCAGGGTGCGGCCCTGCACGGCCCAGTAGGCTATATCCTTGGATGTTACTTCGGTTATTCCGGTGACCTTCACATCGCTCAGCCGCTTGCGAGCGCCCATGGCCGCATTGGCCAGCACCAGGATCTTGCATGCTGTATCGATACCGCTCACATCCCGCTCAGGCTGCGTCTCCGCCAAGCCCATGACCCTGCTCCTGCGCAACGCCTCATCGTAGGAAAGCCCATCGTCGGACATGGCTGTCAGGATGTAGTTAGTGGTGGAATTGAGTACGCCCTCTATCGAGTCGACTCGGGCTCCTGCAAGGCTTACCCTCACCGTATCGATGGCCGGCAGACCCGCCGCCGCGGCGCCGCTGAACTTGAGGCGGACTCCCGATTCCCTGGCAACCTGCGCCAAGCCGTCGAAGTCGGCCACCAAGGGAGCCTTGTTGAGCGTCACGATATGGCAACCGAGCCGGGCCGCTTGCTTCAACCTTGACAACGCGGGTTCGCCGGTGTCTAGATCGGACCATGTGGCATCCACCACGACTCTCACATCTCCCGCCCGCCTTGGTGGAAGCCACGCATCCAGATCGCCCGGATCGCCGCCCACGAACCCCTCCTGCTCAGATAGTGTTCCCACATTAGCCAAATCAACCAAAGCGGGCCAGTCTATGCCGGACTCAGCCCTGATTCCGCCCTTCCGCATGACCACAGATACCACCCGCGGATCAAAACCATAGCGCGATTTGAGATATGGCGCCTTCCTGTGGAGCAGCCTGACGAACTCGCGTGCAACGTTCCCAAAACCGTAAAGACATATAGAAATCTGCAAAACCTACCCCTCCCAGGCCTGCGGTTCTCCCCTTCTCACCTGCGTCA
>CAYYHF010000235.1:0-4266 GCA_964471415.1 uncultured Clostridia bacterium
GTACCACACGCCCGATCTCCCGGGAGCTTTTGTCCAGGCCGTCTGAGGCGACTTCGACTTCTGCAGATGCCTCCTTTATCCTCTCGATGCTCTGCGCCACCTGGCTCACGCTGCGGTCGCCTTCCTCCGAAGCTTCGACGGTTGACCGCATGTCCTTGTCCATCCGGTCGAGATACGCGCTTATCTGCTGAAGTTCCTCGGCCATCTGTATCGCCAGCTCGGACGCCTGGTGCAGGTGCTTGGTCTGTTCTCCTGCTCCGGCGGCCACCTGCTCGATCCCGGCTCTGATCTGATCGCCGGCGCTGGCTGTTCGGGCGGCCGCGGCGCTCTGCTGCTCCGTGCCGCTGGCCATCTGCTGGATAGTGGCCGCGATCTGGTCGACTGCGCGCGCGGATTCATCGGCGGATGCCGATAGCTCGTGGCTGGCGCCGGCAACGTTGTCGGACTCAACGCGCATCTGGTTCAGGAGTCGGGTAAGGTTGGCGACCATGGTGCGCACCGCATCGGCCAGCTCCTGTATCTCGTCGCCGGTCTTGATCACTGGCACAGGTACTGTCAGATCGCCGGCGGCAACGGCCTCGGCCACGTGCTTGATTTTCACTGTGGCTACTGCGATGCTGCGGTTGAAGCTGATGGCGATGATGACCATGGCTGCGATGCTGGCGGCGATGCCGCCGATTCTGACCAGACTGCTGCTGTGGGCGGCCTGCTTGGCGCCGGCGATCCATTGCTGGTTTGTACCCTGCATGAAGTCGCCCCAGGCTGCGATGAGGCTGTCGGCCTTGCCGAGCAGCTCTTGGGCTCCGGCCGCCAGTTTGGCCATGGCCGCCTCCGTCTGACCGACCTTCGTCATGGCCACGACTTCGTCGACTAGGTCGTTGTAGGCATCGTTGGTGCGCGCGATTTCGTCAAGGTAGTGGTGAGACTGGGCATTGTCGAAAGTGTTGCGGGCGGTGTCCAGTGTGTTCAGCATGATCTGGTCGATGTCGTAGAATTTCGCGATGTCGGCCTCATCCAGCGAAATCATGAAACCCCGGACGGCGATCCCCTTTTCCAGGACCTCGCTTCTGACTTTGTACACCAGAGCTGATACAGGCAGGCTCTGCTCGATGGCGGCCGAGTAGTTCCTCTGGGTCTGACCTTCCGCCCACATGCCGGTAAGGCCCATTGCGATTGTGAGCACGAGCAGAAGTGCATACGACCCGGCCAGTTTAGCCCGAATGCTCAACTTCAACTGATGATCCCCTCCATACAGTAATGAGTGCAACAACTTCGGGAATGCTCTATAGGTAATTATCGACTTCTATCGAGATTCATTTAGTCATGATCGGCGGTCGGCAGGGGACGCGGCGGAAGGCGAACAACGTGGGGACCGGCATCGGCAGTCGCGCGCAGCGCTTGGGGCGAATTTGACGAAAGCCCTCGCTCATGTTATCATAACTGCGCAAATGTCTCCGCTCCCATGGTCTAGTGGCCTAGGACATCGCCCTTTCAAGGCGGCAACACGGGTTCGAATCCCGTTGGGAGCGCCATATTGATCGATGGGCCCCGCCTGGCGCGGGGCCTTGCTGCGTCCTCGCCTTGCGCCTCTTTCCTGGATCCACGAAGTCAACAGCAAAATCGCGCTTGCCAGAACGCTTCGCGTTTTGGCAACTTGTGGAGGAGAAAGGGTGGCGTTTCTTCGATGGATCTGCTATTGTTGTAAATAGACTCAACATAGGCCGTTTTCAGTCGAAAGTGACCATCACTCAGAGTACTCAAGGGGAGTCTGCGCTGGTGTTCAAGCTTCGTGGATCTTCCCATGGAGGGGGGTATACGATGGCCACGGGCAGCGGTTTTCGACAAATCATAGGCAATCTTCGGTTCAAGCTCCTGGTCGTGATCCTGCTTGCCGTCCTCCCAATCCTTGGTTATTCTGTGTACATGGCTTCGCATGAGCGGGCCGAGGCGCTGGAGCAGGCCGACTACCAATCGCGCTTGCTGCTCACCCATGTAGCTGGGGCAGACAGCGAAGACATAGGCAACCTGCTCAGGATGGCGGCTGTGGTGTGGGATGCTCAGCTGGCCCATGACCGGGAGACCAACGACCCATCGCCGCGGGTGGACATGCAATTCGACTCTTGGCACTCCCGACGGCGACACTGTAACTTTGCAGCTTTGGACGGTGCAGGGCGAGTGCTGGCCGCAACGTGGGGCGCAGATGGGCCCCGGGATTTCGGAGTCGCTCCGGGTTTTCAGGAAGCGGCTGCGAAGGGCAGAGCTGCCGCTTCTGTAACGGAGTCCGGTGTGTTCGTGGGCACACCGGCTTTGTCTTTGTGGATTCCGTCCTCGTTTCACCTCGGCTCGTCCGACGATCTCGATGATGCGCGGGCGGTGCTCCGGCGGCACGGCGCTGAGTACGCGGCCGTGTTCCTATACCCTGGATGGTTTGAAGAATCCTTCAAAGCCCTGGCGCTATCTGAAGGCGCGGTGCTCGGTGTGCACGACATGACGGGCAACACCCTGATGCGATATGTGAAGAGCAACGAGGAGAACGCCGCCGTCCGATCTGCCGGAGGCTTCGATGGCAATGCCAGAGACATCGACGATGAGGCATCGTGCGGGGACGGCCAGGGCTGCAGCGAGTGTGGGCTCAAGGACAACCTGGAGGTATTGAATGCCGTCCGGTCCAGCCGGTATGAGGTAGGGTCGCTAACTGGCCTTGGGTGCGATGGTGTACGGCGTCTGATAACCTACGGCAAGATGTGCAACATCAACGACAACCCGCAGTTTTACATGACGTTGAGCCTGCCCATTCCGGTGATAGAGGCTGCCGCGAAGCGCAAGATGATTTACGATTTCGTGGCTGCGGCGGCAGTGGTCGCCATTGTCGCGCCGTTATCATGGTTTTTCGCAAGCCAGCAGGTGATTCGGCCTGCCGATAGGCTGGCTAGGGCTGCAGACCGCCTGGCTGCCGGAGACCTCAGCGTTCGCTACGAGGGTCCGCAGGTCGGCGGCGAATTGGGCGCGCTGGCTCAATCCTTCGACCACATGGCCGAGACTCTGCAGCTCCGCACCAAGGAGCTGGAATACCTTATCTACCATGACCGTCTCACGGGTTGCTACAATCGCGTCTATTTCGACCATATTCGCCCCACTTTCGAAGATGAGTCCAAACTGCCCATGACGTTCGTTCTGGCCGATGTGAACGGCATGAAGCAGGTTAACGATGTCCTTGGCACTGAAGCCGGCGATGAGTTTCTCAAGACGCTGGCAGGCATCATTGAAGGCGCCGTTGGCGGCGAGGGCATGGTTTTCAAGTGGGGCGGGGACGAGTTCTTGGTTGTGATGCCTAATGTCGAGCGCAGGACCGCGCTGAGGTTGGCCGCAAAAGTCCGTAAGGCTGTGGGGCAACTGGACATCGGGCCTGTTCCCGCCAGCGTTGCTCTGGGGGCGAGCACGCGCATTTCGCTCCTGCAGACCGTCCCTGAGACTATCCAGAGGGCCGAGGGCCGTATGTTCAGAAACAAGTTCATGGAGATCGCTTCGCCCCGGGGCACTCTGGTGCATTCATTGCGCAAGGCCTTGGCTGAGAGTACGCACGAAACAGAAGAGCACTCAGGCCGGATGCGTTTTCTGGCGGTGGAACTCGCCCATGTTCTTGGGCTTTCTGATAATTCCATCGACGATTTATCGCTGCTGTGTGTGTTGCACGACATTGGCAAGGTAGGTATCCCCGACCATATACTGAGGAAACCGGGTTCGCTGTCGCCTGAGGAATGGGAGGTCATGCGAACCCACCCTGAGATAGGCGCGCGAATTGTGGAGGGGTCTGCTGAACTCTCACATGTCGCCAATACCATACTCTCGCATCACGAAAGATGGGACGGGACCGGCTACCCCCGGCAACTGGAGGGCGCGGAGATCCCATTGGCTGCGCGGGTGCTCGCGATTGTGGACGCGTATGATGCCATGGTGAACGACAGACCATACCGCATGGCATTGTCGCATTCTGAGGCCATGGAGGAGATCCAGCGCAATGCGGGCACGCAGTTTGACCCAGATCTCGTTCAGGCCTTTGTCGAGATGATGGAGGCGATGGAGGGGCTCAGAGAATACGAGAGCGCGTGGATGCAAGCCGAGCTGCTGGTGCTGGGCGAGGAGTACGCACAATGGGAAGCGGCGGAGCTTGAGACTGCAGAGCGCGAGGCCGCCGCTGAGAGCGAGGGCAATGGACGCGATAGAAGCGGACGCGAGGGAAACGAACGCGGCGGGAACGGGCAAGGT
>CAYYHF010000236.1:0-4245 GCA_964471415.1 uncultured Clostridia bacterium
AGAAGATATTCGGACCCCAGCGTGACTGGGAGTGCCACTGCGGGAAGTACAAGCGCATTCGATACAAAGGCGTGGTGTGCGACAAGTGCGGGGTGGAGGTTACCCGCGCCAAGGTCCGCCGCGAGAGGCTGGGCCACATTGAGCTTGCAGCCCCGGTCTCGCACATTTGGTATTTCAAGGGCATTCCTAGCCGTATGGGGCTTCTTCTCGACATGTCCCCCAGGGCTCTCGAGAAGATCCTATACTTCGCTTCTTATATAGTAACCGACCCGGGTGACACTCCCCTGGCCAGGAAGCAGCTCCTGACTGAAGCGGAATACCGGGATTACAGAGACAAGTACGGGCAGCTTTTCAGGGCGTTGATGGGGGCGGAGGCCGTTCAGGAGCTTCTGCGCCAGATCGATCTGGATGAACTGGCTTGCGAATTGCGGGAGGAGATCGACAGCACGTCCGGTCAGCGACGAATCCGGGCGATCCGTCGACTGGAAGTGACCGAGGCATTCCGCAAGTCCGGGAACAGGCCCGAGTGGATGATCCTGGAGGTCGTGCCGGTGATTCCGCCCGATCTCAGGCCCATGGTGCAGCTTGACGGCGGCAGGTTTGCCACCAGCGACTTGAACGATCTGTATCGCCGCGTGATCAACCGCAACAACAGGCTTAAGAAGCTCTTGGAGCTGGAGGCGCCGGATATCATCGTACGCAACGAGAAGCGGATGCTGCAGGAAGCAGTGGACGCTCTGATCGACAACGGCCGCCGCGGGCGACCGGTGACGGGCCCCGGCAACAGGCCGCTCAAGTCCATATCCGATCTTCTCAAGGGCAAGCAGGGGCGTTTTCGCCAGAACCTCTTGGGCAAGCGTGTCGACTACTCCGGGCGCTCGGTGATTGTGGTCGGCCCCACTCTGAAGATGCATCAGTGCGGTCTGCCCAAGGAGATGGCCTTGGAGCTGTTCAAGCCGTTCGTAATGAAGCGCTTAGTGGACAAGGGCTTGGCGCATAACATCAAGAGCGCCAAGCGTATGGTGGAGCGAGTCAGGCCGGAGGTCTGGGACGTGCTCGAAGAGATCATCGCCGAGCATCCTGTCTTGCTCAACCGTGCTCCTACCCTGCATAGGCTGGGGATACAGGCCTTTGAGCCCGTGTTGGTCGAGGGCAGGGCGATTCAGATCCATCCGCTGGTGTGCACTGCCTACAACGCCGACTTCGACGGCGACCAGATGGCCGTGCACGTGCCGCTCTCGGCCGAGGCCCAGTCAGAGGCGAGGCTTCTGATGCTGTCGGTCAACAACATTCTGTCGCCGGCCCACGGGGGCCCTGTAGCCACGCCCACACAGGACATGGTCTTGGGTTGCTACTACCTCACGTTCGAGCGTGTAGGCGCTCGCGGGGAGGGCAAGATCTTCGAGAGCCCCGAAGCTGCCAGAGCGGCCTACGATGCGGGTGTGGTCGCGCTGCACGCACGGATAATGGTGAGGATGCCCGATACCAAGAAGATGCTGGGAGCCGATGAAGCCGGCACCCGCAGGATAGTCACGACCGTTGGGAAACTCGTATTCAACGAGATTTTCGCTGACGACTTCCCGTATATCAACTCCGCCGAGGCCTCCTTCGACGAGAAGCTCACGGCGGGCGATTTCGTGCCCCGAGGCGTATCCTTTGATGAGTTTCTGGCATCGGGCGGCGGACGCAGTAGGAAACCTGCTACCAAGAGCTTCCTAAGCAAGCTAGTGGGCAGGATAAGGCGGACGAGCGGGAATGCGATGACCGCCGATGCTCTGGACGCCTTAAAGCGGCTGGGGTTCCACTACGCAACGATCTCAGGCACTACCGTGGGAATTCGCGATATCGCTATCCCTGACGAGAAAGCGGAGATCATACGGGAGGCCGAAAAGAAGGTCGAGCAGATCGAGGGCCAGTACAGGCGAGGTCTGCTGCTAGAGGACGAGAAATATAGCTTGGTGATCGATGTATGGACCGAAGCGCGGGAGAAGGTCCAGAAAGCCATGCTCAAGCACCTCAACCCGGAAGACATCATGAAGGAGAAGGTTGAGGAGGCGCGAGAGCGCGGAGCGAGTACGCCGGAAGAGTTCACTGTAGACCAGCTCAACCCGGTCTACATGATGGCTACCTCAGGCGCCCGCGGCAATGTTCAGCAGCTCAACCAGCTGGCCGGCATGCGCGGCCTGGTGGCCGACCCATCGGGGCGGACCATCGATGTGCCTATCAAGGCCAACTTCCGCGAGGGTCTCACCGTGCTGGAGTACTTCATCTCCACACACGGCACGCGCAAGGGATTGGCCGACACAGCTCTGAGAACGGCCGACTCGGGCTACTTGACTCGTCGTCTGGTGGACGTGGCGCAGGATGTCATAGTCCGCGAGGACGACTGCGGCACTGACGAAGGAATCGAGGCCACGGCGCTGATGGAGGGCGACACTGTCATCGAGAGCCTGGCCGAGCGGATAACCGGACGAGTCAGCCTTCAGGAGCTGATCGACCAGAAGACAGGCGAAGTGCTTCTCGAGATCAATGAGATGATCAATGAAGACCAGGCAGCCCAGATTGAGGATCAAGGTTGCAAGTCATGGCCCATCCGCTCAGTGCTCAAGTGTCGCACCAGGTATGGTGTGTGCGCCAAATGCTACGGGCGCAATCTGGCCACAGGCAACCTGGTCGAAGTGGGCGAGGCCGTGGGCACTATCGCGGCGCAGTCAATCGGAGAACCCGGCACTCAGCTGACGATGAGAACATTCCACACCGGAGGGGTCGCAGGCGACGACATCACCCGGGGCTTGCCCCGCGTGGAAGAGCTGTTTGAGGCGAGAAAGCCCAAGGGGCTCGCCACCGTAACGGAGTACGATGGCGTGGTGAGCATTGCCGAGGTTAAGGGGGTCCGCAAGGTAATTGTGACTACCGACTCCGGCGATGAGCACGAGTACTCGGTGCCGTTCGGCGCGCGTCTTGAGGTGCGCGAGGGCGATAGGGTGGTTGCCGGCGACAAACTTACCGAAGGGTCGCTCAATCCCCACGATATACTGCGTATTCGTGGGCCGGTTGCAGTTCAGCAGTACATCGTTCGAGAAGTGCAAGACGTCTATCGTTCGCAGGGCGTGGAGATCAACGATAAGCACATCGAGGTCGTTGTCAGGCAGATGATGCGCAAGGTCAGAGTGGAGGATCCAGGCGAAACCAGCATGCTCCCGGGCGAGACAATCGATGTGTTCCGGTTCGAGGAGGCAAACGAGGAGGCGCGGGCGAACGGCCTTGCGGAAGCTACTTTCAAGCCGATCCTGCTGGGCATCACCAAAGCATCGCTGCAGACCGACAGCTTCCTTTCGGCTGCATCCTTCCAGGAGACGACCAGAGTGCTCACCGAAGCGTCCATAAAGGGCAGGACCGATCCTCTCATCGGCCTGAAGGAGAATGTCATTATAGGCAAACTCATACCGGCCGGAACAGGAATGCCAAGGTACCGCGGCATCCGGATCGAGGTGGACCCGGAGGCGGACGCGGAGCTGATGGTGGCACCTATCACCGATGATCGCCCACGCCTTGAGGCACTCACCGCCGCGGCGGGGGGAGGCGCTCTTGCGGGCGGCTCTGACCGGCACTTCGGCGCGCCTGTGGCGGAACACCTGGGCAAGGCCGCCACCGCTCTGGGCCAAGCCAGTATGGAATCGGAGTCATGATGCGCGGATTGCGATGGGATCGCACCGCTACTTGACACGTCCGACCGCTGATGGTAAAATGTAAAACTGTCTGAGCCAATGTCGTAGTATGAGGCAGGACGGTTTGAAAGGAGCGAGAGCGGTTCATGTACGAGGAACTCGCCTCTGCCCCGAGCCGGGTCATCGGCGTAAAGCAGACGGTGAGAGCCTTGGAGCGCGGAACTGTCAGCGTGGTGTACATCGCCCGCGATGCTGAGGAGCGAGTAGTACGCGATCTTAGGGCGCTCGCAAGCGCGAAACGCGTTCCTGTCAATCACGTTGAATTCATGGACGAACTCGGCAAGGTGTGCGGGATAGATGTGGGCGCGGCAGCAGCCGCTATTCTACACGAGTGAATCGTGCCCCTTGCACCTGCAAGAATAGGTGGAAGGGGCATGTTGCGTCCGAAACGTTGTAGTCTTGCGGAAGGAGGTGACGCATGTGCCAACCATTAACCAGTTGGTGAGGAAAGGGCGAAAGAAGGTCTCGACCAAGTCGATGGCTCCGGCCCTTAGGTACCAGTACAACTCCCTTAACA
>CAYYHF010000237.1:0-4230 GCA_964471415.1 uncultured Clostridia bacterium
CCGATGTGGGCGCGCTCTACAAGAGCGAAGACGGACGCTTTCGCGCCGGCGCTGTGGGGAGGAACCTCTTTGGAAACGTGAAGTACGCCGATGGGTGCACCGATGCGTTCGATCGCTCGTTCGGCATCGGAGCGGCGTTCGCGCCCAGCGATGGGTTCGTGCTGGCGGCGGACGTGGGCTACGCTTCAGGGCTGACCGCGCGGGTCGGGGCTGAGTATCTATTCGGAAGCCTGGCCGTTCGTGTTGGCGGGGCATTGTCCGGAGGTGACCTTTCGGTGACCGCCGGCGCGGGATTCGCGATGCAGAGCTTCCGCGTCGACTACGCCTACCAGACGCACAAGGTGCTTCCGGATTCGCACCGGCTTTCGCTTGGCATGTCGTTCTGACCGGCAGAACCGGCCAAGTCTACGCGGGGGCCCTGCCGATGTTGGTGGGGCCCCGCGCGAAGCAGCGTGGAAATCGGAGATATCGCAGAAGGGAAAGAAAGAGCGATGGAAACCAGCGCGCATGAGTTCATTGAGAAGGTCGCAGTTGCATTTGAGTCCATGGGAATTCCCAGGTCGGCGGGGCGCATCGTGGGGTGGCTGTTGCTTTCAGACGGGCCGCAGACGATGGACGACCTCGTAGTTGGCCTTGGGCTCGGACGAGCCACGGCCAGTATGAGCGCTAGGTTGCTCGAGACGGCCGGAATCATACAGAGGGTCCGCGTGACCGGCGACCGAAGGCTCTTCTACCAAATGTCAGACGATGCTTGGTTCGGCACAATACAGCGTACTCTCACCTCCATACGCGACCTGCGCGACCTGGCGCGCGAAGGATTGCGTCTAGTCGATGGGCAGAGCCCGGCTGCCCGCTCGCGTCTTGCCTCATTGGAATCGCTTTACACAACTCTGTTTGAGAAGATCAACCTCGCGTCCGAGAACGTTGCGCGCGAGTGGAGCGATAGAGCCGATAGGTGAGATGTCCTGTCCAAGAGCCCGCCCAACGTCCCCAACATGGAATCAATCGCTAGGCAATAGATCTAATCATAGGATTTCAGTGAAAGTTCGAAGTATATCGGAAGGAACAATGGGTCCTATGCCGAAAAAGCATAGGTGGCCAGACACTGCCATCCATTCCGAATTGGCCGCTGATGCGCGCACTGTCGATTCAGAATTGGGTGGCAATGCACGTGTGAAGGGAGGAATCCGACAACGCTGGCGCACTAGGTGTTCAGTTGTGACAGGGCAGGGATGATTTCTGCAAGTATGAGAGGAGGACGAGACTGCATGGCATATCCCCGCAAAGAATTGCGCGTAGTTGCAATGGTGTTCGCAGTATCGGTGATTATGGCTTTAGCGGCCTGCGCCGGCGTAAGCGCCGGCGATCCGACACAGCAGAGGATGATCGGTGGATGGCAGCCCGGGCCGGATGCGTATCACCCGAGCAGGATCATTGTCCGGTTTGCAGATACCATTACTGCGAGCGCGGTCGCAGATTCCATACAGCGTCTTGGGTATTCACTGTACCGAGTCGCTGACTTTCAGGCTACAGCAACGTTTCCAAGCGGTCTGAAGATCGGCATTGTGGAGCTCCCTGAAAGCGAAACGCCCGATGCAGCCGTGGCTGCGTTGAGCGCGGCGCCGGGGATTCTCTACGCGGAAAAGGACTATATACGTTATAGATTCAATGCGCATCAGGATACGCCAGTGTTTCCGGACGATGTCTATTTCAACAAGACATGGGGACTGCATAACCATGGTTGCCAGTACAAGGACCCCGAGATGTTCGGCGATCCAGTGGATGATGCAGATATAGACGCGCCGGAAGCATGGGCTTTCACTACCGGATCGGACGAAGTGATCGTCGCGGTTATCGACACAGGTATCTACGTGGATCACCCTGATCTTAACGCGAACATGTGGCGCAACCCTGACGAGATCCCGGGAAACGGAATAGATGATGACAACAACGGTTACATCGACGATGTTTACGGCTGGGACTTCTATAACAACGATAGTTCAGTGTTCGACCCGGGCCAGCGCGACCCGGAGTCGGGCCGCCTGAGCGACGAACATGGCACGCACTGCGCCGGCACTATTGGCGCCATCGGCAACAATGCTATGGGCGTTCCTGGCGTAAACTGGAATGTAAAGATAATGAGCCTCAAGTTCATCGGCCCCGATGGCGGAAGCAGTTCTGATGCCATCTTGGCACTGCAGTACGCTCAAGCCAAGGGCGCGAAGGTTATCAACTGCAGCTGGGGCGGCGGCGGCTTCAATCATGCGCTCAAGGAGGCGATTGAGGCGACCAATGCCATTGTATGCTGCGCGGCTGGCAACAACGGCCAGAACAACGATATCGATCCGCATTATCCGTCTAGCTACGACAGTGCCAACATTATCTCCGTAGCTGCGATGATGCAGAACGAGCAGCCGTGCATGTATCCGGGTTGGTGGCGTACGTGTTACGGCGCGACCAGCGTGG
The DNA here is from genome assembly GCA_964471415.1 of uncultured Clostridia bacterium. Classification (GTDB taxonomy): domain Bacteria; phylum Bacillota; class DTU025; order DTU025; family DTU025; genus UBA5389. The sequence goes on from CAYYHF010000237.1 coordinate 2,467, forward strand.
ATCTGTTCGCTCCGGGCGGGTACATACTGTCCACACTTCCGCCCGATCCTGTTCCACCGGAACCCGCAGAGCACTACGGCTTCTCCTATGGGACTTCAATGGCAACGCCCCACGTGACGGGGGCAGCGGCCTTGATCCACTCGTTCCGCCCGAATATCCCGCTCTATCCGGGAGCGCCGGGATGGACGCCTGGGCAATACACAGTGAAAGACGCTATTCTCGACACTGTCGATGTGAAACCAGTCTACCAGGGCAGGGTGCTGACCGGCGGCCGGCTCAACTTGGCGGCGGCGCTTCTTGAGGTAAGCGGGCCCAAGATAACGTCCATAGATGCTGAGCCGAGGCGGGGTTCGCCGCCGCTCGAAGTGGCATTCACCGCTGCGGCACAATCGTCTTGCGGTGAGATCGTGGACAAGTGGTGGGACTTCGGCGATGGCAGTGAGCTTGTGCACGAGTTTGGCGCTGTCCATACATACACGGAGCTTGGCGACTACATAGCCACGTTCCATGCAGTTGACGGAGAAGGCTCGGAAGCGACTGCCTCCGTGACCATCAGCGTTGTCTTGCCGCCCGCAATAGGCGTGGACCCAGATGAAATCCACGTCGATCTGTGGTGGGGCGAGGAAGCGACCCGTCAGATTACCATCGGCAATACAGGGTCCGGCGAACTCCAGTATAATGTGAACATCAAGCTGGTTGGGCAACTTGACCCATCAGGGGAAACTACGTTGGGTCATGGAGGGCCGGATCCCTTCGGCTACCTATGGATAGATACAGACGAACCTGGCGTTGATCCGCCAGAGTGGCAGGACATCAGGCCTATAGGAACACAAATACACCTGGGGCATAACCGGGGGATCGTGGTTGATCTGCCATTCGAGTTCCCGTTCTACGGCCAGAAGAAGACACAGGTCGGCATAAGCTCAAACGGCTACTTGACTTTCAGCGATGTCTTCAATAAGTGGTTGAACACGACCCTCCCAAATCCCGGCCCTCCTAACGACCTGTTGGCGGCATTTTGGTCTTACCTCAACCCAGCCGAAGGCGGCGCCTGTCACTTCTACGGCGATGACGAAGTGTTCGTCGTACAGTACACGGAGGTGCCAAGCGGAAGCGGAAGAGACAGCTACACTTTCCAGGTGCGTCTCACGCCTCAGGGCATCATCACTTACCACTACAGTTCCATGGTGGGTACGCGTCTCGATCAGGCCACGATTGGAATCGAGAACGCCGCGGGCACTGTGGGGCTAGAGGTAGCCTACAACAGACCATATGTCCACGATGGACTCGGCGTCATCTTCCTTCCCGGCTGGGTCACCTCCAGCAAGACGAGGGGAACAGTCCAGCCCGGAAAGACCGATAGCCTCGATGTGACATTCATTGCCGACCACCTGCCCAAGGGCACGTGGAAGGCGATGATAGAGATCGAGAGCAACGATCCGGCAAATCCCAAGGTTGATGTGGATACACTCATGCTCGTCAGGTCTCGCATCTTTCCCACGATCAGGTCGGCTACGGCCGATCCATGGGCTGGAAGCGCTCCGCTGGAAGTGCATTTTGCAGTGGACGCCCATGACGAGGATGGACAGATCGAGAGCGTGATGTGGGACTTCGGCGATGGCAGCTCAACTGTGAGCGGCGAGCTGAACCCAGTGCATACTTACGCAGCAAACGGCAACTACACGGCCACTGTGACGGTTACTGACGACCATTTGATCCTTTCAGAAGAGCCGCTCGGACGGCGGCCCCATCTCGCTTCAATTC
>CAYYHF010000238.1:0-4223 GCA_964471415.1 uncultured Clostridia bacterium
ATGGTACTTGGCGGGAGACCGCCCGGGAGAGTAGGTCGCCGCCGGATTTTTGATTGGGCCCCTCCGGCCATGCCGGGGGGCTTTTTAATGGTATCCATCGATTACAGAATCTCTAGCGAAGGAAAACTCGCATCAACTGACGAAACTTCCATAGGAACGGCATGACCGGGAGTGTTATTCCGACAACATAGAATAAGGAGCGGTGCGATCGAAATGGGCTGTGCGAAAAAGTGCAAGGTAAGGGTTGAAAAGGATTTCCTCGGAGAGAGAGAAGTCCCGGAGCAGGCTCTGTATGGAATTCAGTCGCTGCGCGGGAGTGAAAACTTCCACATAACAGGGCAGAGAATGCACCGCGGGCTCATCGTGGGGCTGGCTTTGGTAAAAAAGGCTGCCGCTCTTGCCAACGCGGAGCTAGGCTACCTCCCGCCTGATGTAGGATCGGCGATTGCCGCTGCAGCAGATGAAATTGTGGCCGGCAAGCACATTGACGAATTCATAGTGGATTCGATTCAGGGCGGCGCCGGCACGTCCATGAACATGAACGCAAACGAAGTCTTGGCCAACAGAGCCAGCGAGATCTTGGGCGGGGGAAAGGGCGCCGATAGCCTTGTGAGTCCGCTCAACCATGTGAATCTCGGGCAGTCGACTAACGATGCGCTGCCCACGGCCGCCAGAATTGCGCTTCTTGCTGAATTGAAGCCAACGGTGGAGGCCCTGCGCCAGCTGGCAGCGGCCATGCGCGACAAGGGCGATGAGTTTGAGGATGTACTTAAGATGGGTCGAACACACCTTCAGGATGCTGTTCCGATAACGCTGGGGCAGGAGTTTCACGCATGGGCCAAGGCAATCGACCGCGATGCGGACCGAATCCAGTACTCAGCGGAAGGCCTAAAGAGCGTCAACCTGGGCGGTACAGCCGTAGGTACAGGGCTTAACGCCGATGCGGAGTACATCCGCTTGGCAGTCGAGATTCTCGGCAAGATCAGCGGGTACGATCTCACATCGCCCGAAGACCTGGTCGACGCCACACAGAACCTGGATTCTCTTGCATTCGTGTCTGCATGCCTCAAGGTGTGCGCCATCAACCTCATCAAGATAGCCAACGATCTAAGGCTGCTTGCATCGGGCCCCATGGCCGGGCTGTACGAGATCCAACTGCCCGCTGTACAGCCGGGATCGTCGATCATGCCGGCAAAAGTCAACCCGGTCATCGCGGAGGTCACCAACCAGGTGGGATTTCACATTCTCGGAAACGATCTCGCGGTCACCATGGCAGCGCAGGCCGGCCAGCTCGAACTCAACGTGTTCCAGCCAGTCTTGCTTTACAACATGCTTCAGTCCATTGAGATACTGGGGAATGTCGCTCGCACGCTCAAGGACAGGTGCATACTGGGCATTCGGGCCAACCAAGAGCGGTGCGCCCGGATGGTAGAAGAGAACGTAGGCGTTGTCACAGCTCTTGTTCCCTACATCGGCTACCAGCCTTCGTGCGACATCGCCAAGGAGGCCCGGGCTTCGGGCACGAGCGTTCGGGCGCTGGTTGTGGAGAAGGGATTTATGACTGAGAAGGAACTTGATCAAGTTCTCGCCCCATCCAGAGTAACCAGGCCGGGCAAGCCCGATGCGGAGCTGAACCGGCACAGAGCGGCTGTGGCCGGCGACTAGTAGTAGTGCGCAGCCGCGAAGGCGTAAAGGAGGAGCATGCATGTCGCTGAGAGAAGACGCTCTCAAACTGCACAAAGACAGCACAGGCAAGATCGAGGTAGTCAGTAAGGTTCCACTCCGAAATAGGCGCGATCTCAGCTTGGCCTATACCCCCGGCGTTGCCGAACCATGTAAGGAGATCAACGCGGACTACGACAAAATATACGACTACACCAACAAGGGCAACATGGTGGCCGTGGTCACTAACGGTACGGCCGTGCTCGGCCTGGGCGACATCGGGGCAGGAGCCGGAATGCCTGTCATGGAGGGAAAGGCGGTTCTTTTCAAGGCATTCGCCGCAGTGGATGCCTTCCCCATCTGTCTGGACACCAAGGATCCCGATGAGATTGTCAACATAGTCAAACGCCTCGAACCCACGTTCGGCGGGATCAATCTAGAGGATATCTCGGCGCCGGCGTGCTTTGAGGTGGAGGAGAAGCTCAAGAGGATCAGCAACATCCCGATTTTCCACGATGACCAACACGGCACTGCTATCGTGGTGTGCGCTGCGATGATCAGCGCGCTCAAGCTGGTTGGGAAAAAGGCCTCAGAGGTCAAGGTGGTCGTGAACGGCGCCGGAGCGGCCGGTATCGCCGTTGTCAAACTGTTGATGACGATGGGAGTCAAGGACGCCATTTTGTGCGACTCCAGGGGTGCTATCTACGAGGGCAGGCCATGCGGCATGAACCCATACAAAGACGAGATTGCGCGAGTTACCAACAGGGGCAAGCTCCAGGGCCAGCTCGAGAATGCCGTCCGGGGCGCCGATGCGTTCATCGGCCTTTCGGTGGCGGGCTGCGTCACTCGGGAGATGGTGGCCGGCATGGGCAAGGATGCAATCATCTTCGCCATGGCTAATCCAGTGCCGGAGATCATGCCCGATGAGGCCAAGGCCGGCGGGGCCAGGGTCGTTGCCACAGGCAGGTCTGACTTTCCTAATCAGATCAACAACGTGTTGGCCTTCCCGGGCGTCTTCCGAGGCGCGCTGGATGCAAGGGCCAGCGCCATCAATGAAGAGATGAAACTGGCCGCAGTCTACGCCATAAGCGACATCGTGACTGCGAGCGAGCTGAACCCGGATTACATCATCCCCGGGCCATTCGACACAAGGGTGGCTCCGGCGGTGGCGGCCGCAGTGGCGAAAGCAGCGATGGAAACCAAAGTGGCCAGGCTCGCGGTGGATCCTGAGGAGGTAGCCGCTCGCACTGTCAGAATGGTGGAAGCTGTCAGAGCCGCGTGGAAGTAGTGTGAGCTGCCGACCGCAGCATGCCCCAGAAACGGGGCCGTGCTGCGGTCGCCCATTGCCGTAAACGGGCAGCCGATTCAGCGACAGGGAGGATGATGAAATGGGTTGCGCGAAACCGAGAGTCATTCTGTCCGGCGATATTGCTGACGCAATCGAGGAGCTGTGCATCAGCGCCTGCTGCAATCTGCCGGAGGAAAACCTGAAGAGGATCGAAGCGTTCGCCGCCGCCGAGGAATCGGAGGTGGGCCGACAGGTGCTCGAGATGATACTGGAAAATCATCGCTTGGCGGCCAGAGAGCAAAGGCCTGCGTGCCAGGACACAGGGCTTGCCGTGGTCTTCCTCGAACTGGGCCAGGATGTTCGCATCGAGGGAGGCGATCTCGTTGCGGCTATCAACGAGGGCGTTCGGCGCGGCTACGAGAAGGGGTATCTGAGGAAGTCCGTTGTGTCCGATCCGCTGTTTGAGCGGAAGAACACGCGCGACAATACGCCGGCCATTATTCACACTGACATTGTTTTGGGCGATAAGTTGAAGATAACGCTGGCGCCCAAGGGCGGCGGCGCCGAGAACATGAGCGCCGTTGACATGATGATCCCGGCGGCGGGTGTCGAGGGTGTGCGAAAGTTCGTTGTTGAGCAGGTTCGCAAGGCCGGGCCCAACCCGTGTCCGCCGGTGGTAGTGGGCGTGGGAGTCGGGGGCAACTTCGAAACCGCTCCTCTGCTTGCCAAGCGGGCGCTGGTGCGCCCCATAGGAAGCAGGAATCCCAATCCCGCCTATGCGGCACTGGAGGACGAGCTCCTTGCGGCCGTCAATAGGCTGGGCATCGGACCGCAGGGATTGGGCGGCAGCACGACTGCACTAGCTGTGCACGTGGAATACGCGCCGTGTCACATCGCGAGCTTGCCGGTAGCCGTCAACCTGAACTGTCATGTATCGCCTCACAGAAGCGTTGTCCTATAGGCAGGGGAGGGGGGAAGTCAAATGGCCAAACGGATTACTACCCCGCTAGACGAGGAGACTGTTGCAGGTCTTCGGGCAGGTGACCAGGTGCTTTTGACAGGTGTGGTCTACACGGCCAGGGACGCCGCTCACAAGAGGCTGATAGGTCTTATCAAGGAAGGGAAGGAACTTCCCATTGACCTTCGTGGTCAGGTCATCTACTATGTTGGGCCTGCTCCTGCCAAGCCCGGGGATCCCATAGGCTCGGCTGGACCCACCACCAGCATGCGCATGGATCCCTACGCGCCGATGCTGATGGAACACGGAATGAAG
>CAYYHF010000239.1:0-4199 GCA_964471415.1 uncultured Clostridia bacterium
CGCATGCATCTTCGGCGGCTGGAATCCCATTGGGGGCCTGGGCGCCAGCTTCCTGTTCTCGTTCACCGATGCCATACAGATGCGCATGCAGGCAGCTCAGATACCACTGGCAGTGGAGATTATCCAGATGATCCCCTACGCCCTCACCATCCTGATCCTTGCAGGAGCAGTTGTAAGGTCAAGGCCGCCGGCGGCCCTGGGGAAGCATTACGAGTCGGGGCATGCGAAGTAGCGGGCAGCGGCGCGGGCGCGCCCTCGTCTCAGACGTCCGAGAGGGCCGAGATGTCCCAGGCGTCCGAGACATCCGAGACCCCAGATCCTAGATCTGCCCGCGACTGCCAGCACCGGATGTACACAGCCGCAAGCTGGCGGGTTCCTGCGACAACCGGGTTTAGCTGGCCTTTAGGATTCGTCGGTTTTTGAGGTGCTTTTATCTCTATGTGCCGCGAATCGCGGCGATGGTTGGTGCATAATCGGGTGTATGATCGCATAGACCTCGGACGGTCGGAGAACCTAAGGTCTGCCGCAGCGATCACCCAGATCTTAAGGCTCGCAAATGGGCGGATGTTCCATACAATACCGTAGTGTGCTAGTCGTAATGGGTTGAGATGTAAATCCGACTCAGCCTCGTTCGCTCTATGCACCTATACGCTCGATCATGCATCACCCATAGCCGTGAAACCGAGCGGATAGGAGAAAATCCGCCTCGAAATCCGGCAGATGGTCGCTATGCCGAACAACGGGAGTGAAGAAACATGGATATGACGGACTTGACGATGGACCGCACGGCCGGCCTAACGTCCGACACGGCCGATGCTATTCGGGGGCTTCTGGCTGCAGCCCGGCTGAGGCCCCATGATATCGTGGCGGTCGGATGCAGCACCAGCGAGGTCATGGGCGAGCGAATCGGATCTGCGTCCAGCGCTGATGTCGCTGAAGCGATAATGTCCGGGCTGCTGCCCATTATCCGCGAAAACCGATTGTACCTCGCCGTTCAGTGCTGCGAGCATCTCAACAGGGCGCTCGTAGTTGAGCGAGAATGCGCCGACCGCTATGGGCTGGAACCGGTGACGGTGATCCCGCATTTGAAGGCGGGCGGAGCGCTGTCGGCGGCTGCGATGAAGGAGTACCTCGACCCTGTGGTGGTGGAGAGCATCGCGGCTCATGCGGGGATGGACATTGGAGACACCTTCATCGGCATGCACCTGAGGCGGGTGGCTGTGCCGGTGAGGCTGGACATATCCAAGATAGGCGATGCCCATCTCACTTCGGCGCGCACCAGGCCTAAGCTCATCGGGGGCGAGAGGGCTGTGTATCCTAAAGGCTAGAACTCGCGCCCCTCTCCCGTCACGAGAGCCCTGTAGGCAACCTGCGTTTTCTCTCTATAGCCGCCACTGCGATCCAGGGCGTATGCGCGCCCGATCGCCGTGACCATGGTACCCTTGTTCGCCTTCATGAATTGGTCGGCGAAATTCGTAGCCAGTTCCAGCGGGACGGAAGTGTAGAGCAACATCTTGGAGTCAGCCAATGCGCCGGTGGAGATCGATAGCAGCAGCGCAAGAGCCAGGGCTGCCATACCTGCCTTTCTCATGTTCGACACGCCTCCCTATTACGTCCACCGCTGCAGCCTTGAGCTCGGACACGATCACATCCGGCTTGAGCGCTGCAAAGCGCGCCAGGTCCTCCCGGAGCAACGGCCTGTTGGAAAGGTGAGTGCTGACGCCCAGAACCTCGCAGCCGTACGTGTTTTCCAGATGAGCGGATATGGCGTCTGTCATCACGGGCGGAGCAGTCAGAGTCAGCACGACTCTTTTGCCCCTGATCGCGCCGATCACCAGGATGCGCGCATCGGTATGCACCGAGGGTATGGACGAGCCGCTGCCTTCGAAGATTACTATGTCCGCGTCGATCTGCTCGGACAGAGCGGCTCCTCTATCCACATTCGAGACGAAGGTCTGGCCGGACATTCCGCCTCCGCACCTTCGGCAGCCGATGGTGGTGACTCCAGAAGTGAGCAAGTCTTCGAAATGGTCGGATGACGCATGACGTCCTTGCTTGCTGACGGACACAAGATACTCAGGCGTGATCCCGATTTCGGACGCGCGAAGCAGCTCCGGCTGCGCCGGGCCTCCTCGCCCCATTGTGACGACAACAGGCCTGTACTCTCGCGCCAGCGCTCGGGCGACGAACCCGCCGACTGCGGTCTTGCCGATCCGCTTGCCGGTGCCTATGACCGAAATGCTCGGCCTACTCACCCTGGCTGTCGCAACTGGGGGAGAAAACTGAAAGTCGGCGCCGCGGTAGACCGCATTGTGGGCCAGAACAGCGCTGGCGATCGCGAACCGTTCCTTGTAGCCTACTACAGGCTCATCGCTGAGGTCGACAACTTCATCTGGGCGATACTCTCGGATAGCGCGTGCGATGGCCTGAAGGTAGTCAGCATCGCGTACTACGGGCACTCCAAGACGAGCAAGGTCGGCATCGGAACCGATCTTCTCAGTGCCGCCGATGAAAACAGCCGCTAGAATGAAGACGCATTGCCGACCATCTCCTTTAATCTGCGCATGTTCGTGAGATCGATGTAGGCCTTGCACATGTCCCCGCGTATCAGGGACTTCGCGTATAGGACTGGCGTGGATGATTCTGCATAGGACACGCGGTCATTGAGCATGGCCAGCGCGCCGACTGGTTGCTCCAAAAGCTCGGCTTCGAGGCTATCAAGGAAGACCGGTCGGAAGGTCTCGTCGCTTTCCTTCAGAACGATGCTGTAGTTGTCGCGCAAGATTCTGAATAGAGATCTGGACAGGTCGGCGTGTTCAATGCCCGGGGCCGCGGCGGGCGAGATGAAAGTCGTTTCGATCAGCATCGGAGCGCCGGCGGCCTTCTTTAGGCGCCTGATGCGCAGGACTTCGGAGTCATTTTCAATGGCCAGATACGCGCTGACAAGATTGGAGGCTGTGACCCGGTCTATCGTAAGGACCTCGGCCCAGAACTCCTTGCCGAGAGCGCGAACCCTCGACGCTAGACGCATTTCGTCAGTTATGTAGGTAGTCTCTTTGTAGTCCGCGGGCCATTGCCGAACCGATACGAAGGTGCCCTTGCCCTGTACAGAGTAGAGCAATCCCTCGTGAACTAGCTCCGACACGGCCTGTTTGGCCGTTGTAGTGCTGATATCATAGGTTTCGCACAATTCGCGTATTGAGGGAATGCATGTTTCGGGCTCCCATTCGCCTGACACGATCTTCTCCTTCAGCCCCTCTTTGAGCTGATGATACAGAGGAATGAAGCTATCCTTGTCAAGCATTGGCCTAGCGAACCTCCTATCTCCTATGAACGAACTTGCCTTAGGGGCGCTGCCGGCTACAACCCCAGCTACACGCAGTGTATGCGTTAACACGTTATTGTGTTCACTACTTCGACGCGGGTTCGGGAAATCCTCCTTGGCCGATCAACGTTTGCGGGACCGACACATCGGTGCGGACAATGGGCCTGTGCGTATAATGGGAATGTACCTACAAAAATACTTGGCAAGTGGGAAGGACTGGCCCTGATAGCGGCGAAAGATATGACCAGCCGATTGTGTATACCGTATACAAGGATACAGTATTCGGAGTTTCTCATGATCATGAGGTGATTTTCCGATGACAGCGCCCATGGCCTCCTTCGATCTTGCTAATGCCAGAACGATCAGGGAGCTCGTCTACGAGACCCTCAGGCAGGCCATCTTCGACGGCGAGCTGGAAGACGGCGACCGGCTGATAGAGAAGGAGCTGGCCCAGCGGCTGGGAGTCAGCCGCACGCCCGTCCGTGAAGCCATAAGGAAACTGGAGTCAGAGGGCTTGATCGAGTATCTGCCGCGCAAGGGCGTTCTTGTCCGCGGCATCACGCCGGAAATGGCGGTAGAAATATATGCCATACGCGAGGCGTTGGAAGTGGCGGCAATCCCATTCGTCATACAGAACATCACGGCAGAGGAGACATCCGAGCTGCACGGCCTTCTGGCGGAGATGAAGCGATTGACCGGCGAGGGCAGCATAGATGAGCTTCTTGGGGTTGCAAAGCAGTTCAACGATACGCTGATCGGATCGTCGCGGATGCCGCACTTGATCAAGCTGATCGACACTTACCAGGAATATCAGACAACGTTCAGGCGGGTGACCTTGTCCAAGGAGGTTCGGAAACCGTCCGCCTTGCAAGAG
>CAYYHF010000240.1:0-4191 GCA_964471415.1 uncultured Clostridia bacterium
ATGCCGCGCTTCAGGAACTCAGATAACGGGAGATAGCTGGACGGAGCTGATGTGCCGCCAGCATCCCAAACAGGAGCAATATTCCATTACTACGGAACAGCTTCTAAGCTCTTCTTTCCTACTGTAGATTGACGCGGCCATAGTCTCGGGAGGCATTGACTCACCGGGCTTGATGGGTTAGCATGAGCCTTGAACGAAACCCCGGTACCGAGCACTCCCATCGTGCATGATGAGATCTGCTCAGAGCAGGCGCCTACATCCCATCCAGATGAGGCGCTGGGCCCCAAGGGGCAGCGGGTGTCCGAGATATGCGGCGCTCGCGGGACTGCGATCCATCCACAGGTCCCGCGGGAGCCGTTTCGCTATCTCTACACTCTACCTTGGGGGGATTGACTCATGTTTGGCAGAGATGCCGGTGATGACAGGTTCAGGGCTGGAGAGTCGGTATCGTGGCGCGGCATAGCGGTCAATCTTGCGCTGGTCGCGTTCAAGCTTAGCGCAGGAATTATCGGTCGCAGTGCTGCGATGGTGGCCGATGCCGCCCATTCAGCTTCGGATATGCTGGCTACGTTCGGAGTGATTGTGAGTTTCAGGATATCGAAGCGCCCTGCGGACGAAGACCATCCTTACGGCCATGGGAAGGCCGAAGCGGTGGCGGCGAAACTTGTGGGCGCGATCCTGATCGTGGCAGGCGCTGGAATAGCAGTCGAAGCCGCGCGAAGCATTATCGCGCGTGACTATGCGCGCCCCGGGCTCATTGCGCTGGCGGCAGCGGTAACGTCCATCGTACTGAAGGAGGCCATGTACCGAACCGCAGCGGCTACGGCCAGGCGGATCAGGAGCAGCGCTCTTATGGCCGAGGCCTTGCACCACAGGTCGGACGCGCTTTCTTCTGTGGGTACCTTTGCAGGAATACTCGGAGGGCGACTGGGTATGCCCGTACTGGATCCCATCGCCGGTTTCATAGTGGCCTTGATGATTATGTGGATGGGGCTGAAGATTATCCGCGCTTCATCTGATGAGCTTATGGACGCTCAGACGGATCCGGAAGTCGTCGATTCTGTGCGGGTTGCGGCTCTGGGCGTTCAAGGAGTGTGCGATGTTCATTCCATCGCCACTCGCAGATACGGGGGGGACTTCTTCGTGGACCTACGCATAGGAGTTGACCCTTCCATTTCGGTAGTGATGGGCCACGAGATAGCAGTGCAAGTGGAGAGGGCCATAGGAGCCGAATGCCCCAGCGTTCGCGATGTGCTGATTCACGTCGATCCTGAGAGCGTACATGCGGATGACCCGGAGGGTCATCCGGCGCCTCACTTGCAGCCGGAGCTGGAGCTGGAGCCGGCATCAACGGCGGGATCGCGGTCCGGGTCGAACGGGTGCGAGAGACCATCTCAGGAAATGAGTGGGACGAAGGGGCAATGCATGGAGTGAACGCCTATCAATCACCTTCTCGGCGGTGTAGGATTCCCCGATAGCCTTGTAGAATGTAGAAGCATCACAGCAAGAACCGGGGGTTGGGTCGTCATTGCGACACGGCGGATCGGCAGCGGCCGTTTTCCTCATCGTTGTGCTGGTGGCGGCAGCCGGGATAGTGCTGGCCTCTTGGGGTCGCCGGCATGCAAGCTCGCCGCAACTGGCGAGCGACTCGCGGTTGCGACATGAGGACGAGCAGAACCGAAGCATGGACGGCGCGGGCGCAGGTGCGGACGCGGACGCTGGCGCCAGCACAGGGGCGGAGGTCGCGGCCCAGGTCGCCGTGGACGTGTACCGCGATGTTCTGGACGAGCTTGGCGCGGCTGATCGCAACCACGTGGAACGTGTAATCCTGGCTCTTGCCAAACGCTTCACCGAGTGCTCGGTCAGGGGAGAATCCTTGCCCGCCTTGGAGAGCATCATCGGCGCGCCGGATGTTCCAAGTTCCGTCTCCAGCATTCTTCGTCGGCGCTCTGCCGGGGTTTTCATAACCGTCATCCGGAACAACGCCGTGCGCGCCTGCATCGGATCGATATGGCCGCACTATCCCAACCTGGCCCAGGAAATAGCGCATTTTGCCGCAGCCGTGGCGGCTCGCGACTTGAGGCGTCCTCCGATAGAACCGCGGGAGCTTTCCGGGTGTACCTACGCGGTATCGGTGGTAGGCCGCCTGGAGAGGGTATCGCCCGGCACTGCCTGGGATCCCCGCTCCTACGGCGTATTCGTGCGAGCGGGCGAAAGGTCGGGCGTGATACTCCCGGGGGAAGCGCTCACCTATGCGAAACAGGTGAGTTGGGCGCTTTCGGAAGCAGGGATAGACGCGCGGATGCCGTATGAGATGTATAGGTTTCAGACGGCCAAGTTCGGGGGCTCGCTCAACTTGCGCGGCGGCCTCGGGCAGTAGGAGGGAGTTCACATGCACATACGAAATCGCCTTTCACTGGTCCGCCTTCTATGCATTGCGGGCATTCTGTTGGCCGCCGTCTGCTTGCTGGCGGCAACGCCTGCGTTTGCTGCCAGTCAAGCCTATGCATGGGTATTCGCAACGTCTCGGACCTACCTGCCGGGGCAGCAGGCTGAGCTTGGAGTGAGGGGAAGGGGAGTCAGCCAGCTCTACCTGGACATATATCGATTCGATGGTGCGCGCCACTTCTCTGAGGGCGGTCCTGACGCTATGTGGAGCATGAACCCCGCTCGACTGCCCGGGAGAGAGCTTGTGCGCACCGTCCGTGTGCGGATCCCGAGTCCGGGCGGTTATTTGGAATCCTCAGTCAAGTTGGATCCGCTGCCTCCCGGGTCGTATGTGGCCGTAACGCGATCCAACCAGCTGAAGCAGGCGGACACAGTGTGGTTCACCGTCAGCGGGATCGGCCTCATATCCAAGCAGTCCGCTGGGCGGCTCCTTGTCTATGCCGTTGATCTGGCCAGCGGCGAGCCTGCATCGGGCGTGCCTGTGCAGGTCCGTTTGATAAGGATGGGAGAGGACAGCCAGGCGACCGCCCAAGCCGCGGAGACCACGAGTCCCGGCGGCCCCTCGGCGACCAGCGGCGTTACCGATGATTCAGGCTTGTTTTCTATTCCCCTCTCGACGCCTGCGGCATCGGCCATGGTCACGGGCGGGCGGGGTGATGAGTTCGCCGTGCTCTACACGTCCTATTGGTTCGACTCAAGGCAGCAGAAGGTCTACGTCTACACGGATCGACCTGTCTACCGCCCAGGCAACACAGTCTATTTCAAAGGAATAGCCAGGACCATCGGCGATCCGGGCTATACGATCCCTGCGGGCCGACCAGTGAAGGTGGAGATCCGGGATTCTCGTGACAATCTCCTTTCCAAGCAGGAACTGACCACGAACGACTGGGGATCCTTCCACGGTGAGTTCGTCCTGGGCAGTGAACCGCCGCTGGGCGGATATTCTATTGTAGCAACCATCGGCGGCGAGCAGCACTGGTCGAGCTTTAGCGTGGCGGAGTACCGTAAGCCCGAGTGGTCTGTGGATGTCAAGTTCGACCGCGATAGATACATCGCAGGCGACATAGTGCAGGCCGCGTGCAATGCGACCTACTACTTCGGGGCGCCGGTGGTCGATGCCCGAGTGCAGTATCGAGGCTACCGCCAGCGCGTTGGGTTCTTCGGAACAACATCGTCAAGCGCCGCGACTGACATCGGCGATTGGTGGGGCTACGATGACTATGGGGGTTACGGCGACTACTACGAGGATTTCGTCATGTCGGGCGAGGCTGTCACTGACTTTGAGGGCCGAGCGCTCATCTCGTTTCGGGCGCCGCGCGCCGATGGCCACAACTACAAGTACATTCTGGCTGTGGACGTAGTGGACGCCACCAATAAGCAGGCATCCGGCAAGGGGTCGGCTTTGGTGGCCATGGGATCTTTCGACATGCAGGTGTCCACTTCCACCTACCTGGTGAACTTGGGCGATCCGTTTAAGGTTCGCATCAGGACGGCGGCGCTGGATGGGTCGGCTGTGGCCAGGGAATTCGAGCTTGTCATGATGAAGAGGACTTACGACAGGGATGGATACACCGATGCGCCCGTGACCACGCGCGCGGTGAACACCCCGTCTACGGGAGAAGTCGCTGTAGAGCTGGAGGCGACCGAGCCGGGCAGTTTCGTGCTGTTGGCGCAGGCTACGGACGAACGCGGAAACAAGATAGTGGCCGAAACGCAGATATGGGCATCGGATCGGGCAGGACG
>CAYYHF010000241.1:0-4185 GCA_964471415.1 uncultured Clostridia bacterium
GCCCGAGGGTTCGGCTGGAAACGGTTGAGCCTCCCGTGCTTGGAAAGGAGCGCTGGTGGAGTGGGTCTGCCTCCTAGGGGCAGGCGAGAGCTTTGCTATGCGCTCGCGGCGATGCGGGCGTTTTTTGTTTGCCTGAGCAGATCCTCCGTCCGGCAGGGTGCGAGGTGAATCGAGCATAGGGCTGAGGCCGAGGTCGCCCTCGATGGATCCGCCAAAGAGAGGGTGTTGTGCATGAAACAGTTTTCGAACGAACCGGTGTTGGATTACTCACTCGCTGCGAACCGCGCCGCTATGCAGGAGGCGCTGGCGAATGTACGGAGCGGGCTAGGCAGGCATCATCCTTTGATTATCGGGTCTCGGAGAATCGATACCAGTCGCGAGATTGCCTCAGTCAACCCGTCTAGACACAAAGAAGTGGTGGGCTACGTATCGCAGGCCGATGTGGCTGAGGCCGATGCGGCGATGGACGCTGCTTGGAACGCGTTTGGTATGTGGAGCCGGACATCTGCGGAGGCGCGAGCGTCCACAATCCTGAGGCTTGCCGGCATCATGAGACGGCGAAGGCTGGAACTTGCGGCCTGGCTTGTGTTGGAGGTGTCGAAGAACTGGGCAGAGGCGGACGGCGATGTCGCAGAGGCCATCGACTTCTGCGAGTTCTATGCGCGAGAGGCGATCAGGTACGGCCGGATGAACCCGGTCTGTCCGCACCCATCGGAGATCAACACTCAGCGCTACATCCCGTTGGGCGTGGGTGTGATCATAAGCCCGTGGAATTTCCCGTTGGCCATTCTGACTGGAATGACTGTGGCAGCTGTGGTAACCGGCAACACTGTCATCGTCAAGCCTGCCAATACCGCGGGTGTAATCGCCGCGAAGTTCATGGAGATGGTAGAGGAAGCGGGAATACCTGATGGGGTCGTGAATTACCTGCCCGGAAGCGGCGCATCTGTCGGCGACTACCTGGTCGGGCATCCGAGGACTCGGTTCATCAACTTCACCGGCTCCAAGGAAGTGGGACTTCGCATTAACCAGGCGGCTGCTGCGACCCGACCGGGGCAGATCTGGATCAAGCGTGTCGCTGCCGAAATGGGAGGAAAGAATTGCATCATCGTGGACGATACCGCCGATGTCGAATCGGCGACAGAGGGCATTGTGGCATGCGCGTATGGTTTCCAAGGACAGAAGTGTTCCGCCTGCTCTCGAGTGATTGCAGTCGATGCGGTCTACGATGAAGTGCTGGAACGCGCCAGGATCTTGACTGAGAAGCTTTCGCTGGGGCAGGCCGAGGGCAATCCCAACGTGGCGAGTGTGATAGACGAGAAGGCCCATCGCAGTATCATGGAGTACATCAGCATAGGCGCCCGCGAAGGCCGGGTGGTCATCGGCGGGCACGGCGACAGGTCGGAGGGGTATTTCATCGAGCCTACGATCATAGCCGATGTAGATCCGGGCGCGCGCATTGCGCAGGAGGAGATCTTCGGGCCGGTTGCGGCTTTCATGCGCGCCCGGGATTTCGATCATGCGATTGAGATGGCTAACAGCACTGAATACGGGTTGACAGGGTCGGTCTACTCACGAACTAGGCGTCACATTGAGAGCGCAAAGGACACATTCCATGTCGGAAATCTCTACGTGAACCGCGGTTGCACCGGCGCCCTAGTGGGTGTCCATCCCTTCGGCGGTTTTAACATGAGCGGCACCGACACCAAAGCGGGCGGTCCCGACTATCTACTCCAGTTCCTGCAGGCCAAGAGCATCTCGGAGGCAGTGTAGCCGCTATTCCCCTCTGCGTTGCGGCATAGAATGGAGGAGGAGGTGACGCGGTTGTCGCACGAACAAGAGTGTCAAGAGCATCAAGAGCATCAAGAGCATACTGAGGTGTTCTCTTTCCCGGCTACGCGCATAGTTCCCTTGGGCGGGCATGTGCTTCCTCCCCTGCCGTATCCCTTCTGCGCGCTGGAACCCTATATCAGTCGGAAGCAAATCGAGATCCACTATACCAAGCATCACTCGGGATACGTTGAAGCACTGAACAAGGCGGAACTGGCGATGGGCCGATCCTGGGCGCGGGCGCAGGATCTGGCGTTTGCCGGATCAGGCCACATCCTGCACAGCATCTACTGGACGAACATGAGTCCCCAAGGCGGCGGCTCTCCCACGGGTATGGTTGCTGAGCAGATCAATGCGGCCTTCGGCAGCTTTGACGAGTTCCGCTCACAATTCACTTCGGCCGCCGAGTCCGCTCGCGGCTCGGGATGGGGGATACTGGTGTGGCAACCTCAGTGGGGACGACCGGAGATTCTCACGGCAGGACGGCACGAGAACCTGACGCAATGGGGGACGATTCCCATACTCGTGCTGGACGTGTGGGAGCATGCCTACTACATCGATTATCAGAACAGACGATCCGACTACATCCATGCTTGGTGGAACGTGGTTAACTGGAATGATGTAGAGCTGAGACTGAGGTGCGCGATGGGCGCGAGAGTGCCGATGTAGACTGGCAGACGGGTTGATATACCGGCATACCGGACTGGAATCGTCGAACCGAATCGCTAGCCAAACAAAAGAGGCGGGCCGCTGCACGAGCAGCGGCCTACACAATAGCAAGACCATCAAGAACCAGACGCGCTGTCCGAACCTCTAGGCACTCCCGGTCCTCCTGGAAAGCCGGGTCCTCCTGGGACGCCAGGGCCGCCCGGAAAGCCAGGGCCGCCAGGTCCGCCGGGATAACCGGGCCCGCCGGGATAACCGGGCCCGCCGGGATAACCGGGCCCGCCTGGGAAACCAGGTCCACCCCATGGCCACGGCCTCCACCACCACGGTCCGCCCCACCATGGCCTGCCCCATCCCCACTGCCCGGGCCACTGCTCGGCATAGGTTTCGGCGGGCATGTAGTATTCGGCAGGCACGTAGTCTCCGGCGGGCACGCAGCACTCAGCGGGGACGTAGTATTCGTCGCTGTAAAACGCCATGCGCTTACACCCCATTTGTGCTCATGAATCCTCACATCGAGGATAGATCCATGGCATCATATTCGTTGGGGGTATCGTCGGGACTACTGCGAAAGACATCGTCCAGGCGCTGGGCGATGTGCGTTGTGCACTTGCTGGCCGGGCACACAGACCCGAGGCAATAGCGGGCTCAATGGGGAAACATGGGGGTGTAGCATTTTGACGCAGTCTGGGGCGGATTGGGGAGACTATCCGCACCGAAGGCGCAGATAATCTCAGCACGAGGATTGCTCTACTATCGGGGGAAATACATGAGTTGAGCATACTCTTTTCAGCAATGGGATGACAAGGCGATCATGGGGTGATAGACCAGAACATGGCTGAGAGAGGTGGAGCATCGAACATATCGACTGGGGCCATCGCCATGAGGTCGATTGTGTTGCGGCGGCCGCCGAGAAACGGACGATTGGCCAGCGCCGTGGCCCACGTCTTGTAGCTGGGGCTCGCGTGTGGGAAGGTGCCGGAAGGATTCGCCGCGAGGCGCGGGCGGCGATGAAGGTCGCAGGCTTGTACCCTGCGCCCCAGCCTTGGCGCGAACCCTAGGTTCTACGACCCAGGCGGACGGCGAAAGGCCCGTTTTCGGGGCCCAAATCGGATCCGGCAGTCGCGCGGAGGGGAAAGGGATATGGACAGGGTGCGATGGGTCGTCCGCATTGACTCGGTCCACGACTGCCCACTACGGATGTATACGGCTGTAAGCTGCCGAATTGCCGCGAAAAGCGGGTTTAGCTGGTCTTTAGAACTCGTCGGTTTTCACGGCGCTTTTGTCTCTATGTATCGCAAATCGCGGCAATGGTTGTTGCATAATCGAGTGTATGGTCGCATAAACCCGGACGGCCGGGGAATCAAGGGCCTGCAGAAGCAGTTGATGGGATCCTGAGGCCGAAAACCTGGGGTTTCATGCCATCTTGTGCCGAGTTATGTTAGGCCGAATGGCAGAGACGCCCAAATTGGCTCGGCCCCGTCCGTTCGATGGATCTATACACCCGATTATACATCAACCATTGTCGTGAAACCCGACACTTAGGCGAAAAACCCGTTGTGAAATCCGACAGATAGTTGCTCTCGCATCGCCGGCTTTCGGGGGAAAGGGTGTAGAGCCTTTGACGGGACCCTGCAGCTGTGTTCGCGCTAGCTGTGTCGAACTGCTGCTGTATCGCACTGCTGCTGT
>CAYYHF010000242.1:0-4169 GCA_964471415.1 uncultured Clostridia bacterium
ATGGCTATACGCATACAGCTCGAGCTAACGTCGTACACCAAGCCATAGCCAGATCAGGGCGGATTCGCTTTTCAGCTCCGGGCCGTCCCGCTTCCGCGGGGCGGCCTTCTTTCTACATGGCTTCGCCTTTGGCCAAGCCACCGGCGCACCGCGCGCGCCGCTTCCGCCATATGATCAGCCGAGTAACGTTGGTCGCAGGGAAGCACCAGTATGCGCCCGGATAGCCGCCGGCTCTCCGGGTAGTCCTCCGGCGACACATCGGGCGGGCTGTGCCAGAGCACCTGGGCGAGTATACCGCAGCCGGCGAGATATTCCCGGAGCGCATCGCGCTCATCCGCGACTACAGGGCATCCCAGCGGAACAACGCCATCAGGAAGCTCCGGGAAGAGCAGCCGAAATCCCACACGGTTCGCGTCCTTCCCGCCCAGCGCTTTCACCAGCGCGGCATAGTTGTCGCGCCGCGCGCGCCGGATCCTGTCCACATCCAGCCGCTTCGCGATCGACCTGGATACGCCGGACATCGCGCGCATCGCGCTGAACTCCCCATCTAGCGCCGCTTCGGCCTGGTCATACAAGTGCAGGTAGTTCCGGCGGCTACCGTAGCCGTCCAGTACATATGAAGCCTTGAGCGTCATGGCCAGGGCCCGCGAACTGAAATAGGCGTCCACCCGCTCCGTAGTCGCGCTCAGCGCGGGCGCGGGCCGAGCATCGCCCAGCCACACCACAGCGGCGCCGTCCACCACGGGCAGGGATTTCCGAAGGCTCATTATGCAGACATCGGCGATAGGCCACGGACACTCATTCAGCAGGCTGTGCGTGGCATCGTAGATGACACAGGCGCCCGTCTGCATGATGCGGCGAATGGCCTCCACGGCATCGACGCAGCCTGAGTCGGGGAAACCAAAGTAGTTGACGATCACCGCCGCCGCCCTGCCCCCGAGCTTCTCCGCCTTGCGCTGGAGATCTTGCCAGTCCACCGCCAGGTCGGCATCGACTCGATAGTAGTCGACCCGGATCCCCATCCTCGAGAAAGGCAGCAGCATCGAATAGCAGAGGTAGGAAGGGAGCAACACCGAATCCAGCTTGCGCCCTGCATGTCGCAAGGTCAGCCACGCATTAAGGTAGGCCGACCGACCGCTTCCAAGCAAGGTCGTCGGATACAGCCGCGACCAGCTGTCGAGGAGGTCCGATACATACATCGCCCCGTCTGCGCCGGCGCCGATATCGGCAAAGCAGAATTCACCGCCGATCTCCACCCACACGCCTCCCGGAGGCCAAGCCTGTCTCAATCAGGCGCTCCCAAGATACGCGGCTTGGACCCTGGGGTCTTTCGCCAGTTGGGCGGCGGATCCCTGCAGGGCTACATGGCCAGTCTCAAGCACGTAGGCCCGCCGGGCAACCGTCAAAGCCATGGACGCGTTCTGTTCCACCAGCAAAATCGCAGTGCCCGACTGGTTTATCCTGGTTATAACCTCGAAGATCTCTTTGACCAGAAGCGGCGCAAGCCCCATTGACGGCTCATCCAGCAGCAGCAGGTCAGGCCTGGACATCAGCCCGCGCCCCATCGCCAGCATCTGCTGCTCGCCGCCGGACAGGGTAGCGGCGGCCTGAGCGCGCCTCTCCTTCAGCCTAGGGAACAGGTCGAACACCCCTTCGAGATCTTGCTCAACTCGGGCTTTGTCGCGCCTGCAGTAGGCTCCGAGTTCCAGGTTGTCCATTACCGACAAGTTGGGAAAGACGCGTCTCCCCTCGGGCACCTGCGAAACTCCCAATCCAATCAGTTTGTGAGCTGCCAACGAGCACAGGTTCACCGGGCGATCATCGCCGGCCGCGCCCCCCGCCCGCACCGTCCTGTACGTCATGGAGCCCCTCGTTGGGCGCACCAAGCCGGATATGGTGCGGAGGACGGTGCTCTTTCCGGCGCCGTTGGCGCCGATCAAAGTGACGACCTCGCCGCGGTCCACGCTGAACGAGACGCCCTTTAGGGCATGGATCGCGCCGTAGTGCACGTGCAGGTTCTCAACGCAGAGCAGCATCAGACCGCCTCCTCTCCCAAATACGCCTCGATCACGCGCCTGTTCCTCACTATGTCGACCGGAGTGCCATCGGCGATGGTCACGCCGTAGTCGAGGACTATGATGCGCTGACACAGTCTCATCACCAAGTTCATGTCGTGCTCGATGAGGAGCACTGTCAGATCGAACCTCTCATGGATCCACTTGATCAGATCCAAGAGTTCCTGGGTCTCCTGAGGATTCATGCCCGCCGCAGGCTCATCCAAAAGCAACAGCTTGGGCCGCGTAGCCAAAGCCCGCGCCATCTCAAGCCGCCTCTGGGCCCCGTACGGAAGCTTGCCTGCGATCTCAGACGCTCTATCTCCCAGGCCGAACAGCGTGAGGAACTCCATGGATCTCAGGCATATCTCCTCTTCCTGAGACGAGTAGCGCCCCGCCCTCAGCACCGCTTCCGGCATGGAGTACGGATTATCGCCGCGGAATGCAATCCGAACGTTGTCCAGAACAGTAAGGTTGTTGAACAGACGGATATTCTGGAAGGTGCGCGCTATGCCCATCTCACTGATCTCCGAAGGTCGCTTGCGGGTGATCTCGTTGCCCATGAAGTAGATACTCCCGCACGTTGGCTCAGAAAGACCTGTGAGCGCGTTGAACACCGTGGTCTTGCCTGCGCCGTTGGGCCCGATCAGCCCCACCAGCTCACCGTGGCAAAGCGTCAGGCAGAAGTCGGATACCGCCCTGAGCCCGCCGAAGTCTATACATACATCGCGCGCCTCGAGCACTGTAGGCGGGCCGTCTCTTCTCACTGGCGTCTCCACGCCGATGCCGTGCGGGTTGGAAATCGGACGCGCATCCGCAAGACCGAATTGCCTGAAGCCAAACTCCGCAGAACCCATCAGTCCTTTGGGCCTGTAGAGCATCATCAGTATGAGCATGAGGGAGTAGATAATCATCCTGTAGTCCGCGAAAGCCCGTAAGGCCTCCGGCAGGAACGTCACGACGAAAGCGGCCAGCACCGTTCCGGTGATGCTGCCCAGTCCCCCCAGGACTATGATGACCAGGGCTTCTATTGACTTCATGAAGTCGAATTGGCTCGGATCGATGAAGGTTATCTTGTGCGCGTACAGCCCTCCGGCCACACCCGCGAAGAAAGCGCCCACCGCGAACGCCATTATCTTGTAACGGGTGGTATCGACACCCATGGTCTCGGCGGCAGTCTCGTCCTCGCGTATCGCGACCAAGGCCCGTCCTTGCCTCGACCAGACCAGGTTCCTCACCACGACCACAGTTGCGGCCGCTATAGCATACACCCATAGAAAGGTAGTATGCTCGCGGATACCCGGAAGTCCCCTGGGCCCGCCCACTGCATCCAGGTTGAGTATGATGACCCGGGTGATCTCGCCGAACCCCAGCGTAGCGATGGCCAGGTAATCGCCTGCCAGCCTCAGCGTGGGAATCCCCACCGCAAGACCGCCAAGGGCCGCGGCAATCCCGCCGGTCAACAAAGCCGGAGCGAAGCCAGCGCCCAGGATCTTGGTCATGTAGGCCGCCACGTAGGCGCCTATCGCCATGAAACCTGCATGCCCCAAAGAGAACTGGCCCGTAAACCCGTTTATCAGGTTGAGGCTGACGCCCATGATTGTGTTTATGCCGACCCAGGTCAATATCTGAAGGTGATAATCGCTGATTAGTATGCCCGCCCGATGCAACCCCATGACCAAGAAGTAGCCAACCGCGAGGCCTCCCAAGGTCACGGCGGTTCGCGCAAGGCGCTTACCGCCACTGCAAGCTGGCGTGGTCCCGGTCGCCTTCACCCCAGTCGCCTCAGCTCCGGTCGCTCTGGCGCCAGTTGCCTTTGCCTTACTCACCGTCACTCACCTACACCTTCTCCCTGACGACCCGCCCAAGCAGACCAGTGGGCTTAAGCAGCAGGATGACGATGAGAATCGCAAAAGCTATGGCGTCCTTGAGCATCGATGATACGAAGGCTATCACGAAGACCTCGGCGACTCCCATTATCAGACCGCCCAACATGGCGCCGGGCACTATCCCGATACCGCCCACCACAGCCGCCACGAACGCCTTGAGGCCATACATACTCCCCATTGTCGGAGAAATGCGGTTGTAGTAAAACCCCACCAGCACACCGGCAGC
>CAYYHF010000243.1:0-4167 GCA_964471415.1 uncultured Clostridia bacterium
AGAGGAAACGCCTAATTGGTACTCAGCCGTGTTCATCCAGTGACATGAGCTATGGGGCAAGCCGGCCCCGTTGACTTTCTGGTATGCCAAGATATACTATATGCCTAGGCGGACTAATCATCTTCTGCGAACACAGAGGACGCGTTGCGGGCGGGGCGCCGGGGAGATCCGAGCGCGGTAATGAGGCGGAGTGTGATGATAAGGCGGTGCATGGTGACATGGCGATGATGCTGTGACTGGTCCGGACAAGGAACTCCTGCGCGGGACTCTCGATCTTGTTGTGCTCAGCATCATCGAGAGAGAGAGTTCTTATGGCTATGCGATCATCAACGCCATCAAGCGTCAGACGCAAGGGCGGATCGAGCTCAAGGAAGGATCGCTCTATCCGGTTCTGTATCGCCTTGAGGACGCCGGAGCTATCGAAAGCGTGTGGATGCAGCCCGAAGGGCGCGGCGTCCCTCGGAAGTACTATCGGTGTCTGCCTGAAGGAAGGCGCCTGCTCGCCCAGAGGCGGGCAGAATGGTATGACTACGTGGGCCTGATAACGACTCTCATTGAGGGAGGTTCGGGGCATGACTGAGCAAGGCGACGAGGGCAAGGTAGATCGCTACATCGGCGCTGTGCTGCGCCATCTTTACCTTAGGCGTGAGTACAGGGAGCGGGTCGCCGTTGATCTTCGCGCTCATATACGCGAGGCTTCGCAAGATAAGACGGTCGATGAAGTCCTGCAAGGCATGGGTTCGCCGCGGGAGATCGCCACGGATGTCATGCGAACCTATGAGGGCGACTACGATAAGCTGGGATTCCTGAACGCTCTTGCATACGCCCAGCACGCCAGGGACTATAGCGTGAAGTCCGCAGCCTGCATCGGCAATTGGCCGTTGGTGCACATCGCGGTCGGTTTCGACGAATACGGGAACAGGAATGTAGCCAGGGGGATCTTCGCATACGGCGACATCGCCATAGGAGCGGTTGCGATCGGCGCGGTAAGCATGGGCGTGATCGCGTTCGGCGCCATTGCATTGGGCGGTATCGCACTGGGGGCTCTTGCCGCGGGCGTTCTGGCGGCCCTGGGTGCAGTCGCGCTCAGTGCAGGCGCCTCATGCGGCGCACTGGCGATAGCCGGATTCCTTGCTCTGGGAGCCCTGTCCGTTGCGCGCTTCTGGGCCATCGGAGCCTATGCCCGGGCCATCCACTACATTGCGGCACATGGCGAGTCCGCTGTCGTGCCTGGCTGGTTGAGATCACTCAGCAACGGGCTGGCGACCTATTCGATTCGCTTTGCGGCAGTGGTCAGCCTCCTCAGCCTAGTCCTGGCATTCGTGCCGGCGATGTTGTGCCGTTCATCTGAACCCAACCGCAGGCTCGGGGGCCGGTGATGCGCTCATGCGCCCGGCGGACGAACCCATTTCCTCGTAGCGAAGGATGGGTATAGTGACTCCGCGAGAGGTTCCCCGCGCGCTATGGATAATACTCGAAGTAGCTGCAGCGCGCAGGTAGAGCGCATCGACGCAACCTGCGATGATCCGTAGTACTTGCCGAGATTACCTGCCGAGGAGGATGTTCCATGGGAGTCGTCACTGTTAAGGGGAGGGGCTATGTGTCGGCACAGCCGGATGTTGTGACGTTGTCGCTCACTACCGGAAGCAAGGCGCGGGACTACGCGGAGTGCGTGGATAGTCTTAACGGGCGCACGGCGGCCCTACGCAGGGATCTGTCAGCATCGGGGGCTGACTGCGCAGAGCTGAAAACCGCCGATTTCCGTGTGGATGTCGAGTATCGCGAGGAGAAGGGCCGGTACAAGTTCGATGGGTATTCCGCCTCGCACCGCCTGGAGATCGAACTGCCGGCTGACAAGGACATGCTCAACCGCGTGTTGGGCGCAGTTGCCCAGGGCCATAGCGGCGCAGAGATACGAATTCGCTTTTCGGTCAAGGGCATAGAGAGCCTGAGACGGCAGGCTCTTGCGGAGGCGGTCAAAGTGGCCAGGCTCAGCGCCGAGTCGCTGGCACAGGCGGCTGAGGCCAGACTGGGGAAGCTTCAGAGCATATCGCACGGCTGGGACGAGATTCGCGTGTCCGGGCCTGCCTACGGCGTGGTATGTGAACGCGTTTCTGATTATGCAGTGGACATAGACCCCAAAGACGTGTCGATCAGCGAAGATGTGACGCTGGTGTATGAGATCGTGGAATAGACGCCGCACAGACACGGCTGAACACGAGATGCACGCCTAGGTCGACGATCGAAGCTTGATCGCCCTCTGGTTTTCACTGCTCATTCAGCGCCATAGTCGACCTCATCGTGGTCATCAAACACGCTGGCGGCTTCTCCGCACAACAATGCGAAGTCGGCCCTTGCCGGCATGAGCACAGTCGATTCCTTGACACCGTGCCCCCTCAGGGAACGCGCGAAGCAGCTTACGAGATGGCCCATGTGGTAATGCCAGTCTTTGACGCCGTCCTGCCGCCGTGCGCGGGCGCGCATTGCATCGATGCGGCTTTCCTCCTCCGGTGTGAGGTCTATTCCATTCCATATGAACTCGCAACGACCGGAGGTTAGGGGGGCGTGCATCGTTTTGACACCCAGAGTCAGGCTCTCATCGAAACCCCTGACCAGGTATTCGTCGACATATCTACAGTAGAACGCGCCCTCGTATAGCCGTCCGGTGTGCGTAGCAGCCTGCCGCCAGCCCGGCAATCCCGGCTCCTATGATGATAATGGACCTTTGCGCCATCAGGATTTCTCCCTGCAGTTGGCAGTGCTAGTTCGATCTAGGATCGAGCCACCGTAGCAGACTCGCCAGCAGCGCACCGCTCCTTAGTTCCCCAATCGAAGCGTTCGCCCATCGGGGGAAGACTTCTCGTTCGCCCGATATCCCATCTGCTTCGCCTCGCGCATTGAATGCCGCATGAGCGCCGAGCCAACGCCGCAACGCCAGTACGCGTTCCAGGCAATCATAACTCCGCGTACTTCCTCGCATTTCCTCCTGCCCTGTCTGCCGGGTAGTGTTCGGCGTTCAGGACCATCTTCTTCTCCGCGACTTCGCGCTCGATCTCTTCGCGCTTTTCGGCGCGTCTGGCGCTGAGCTCGGAGTCGGGGGTCCGCTGGAGTATCGACAGGAGTTCGGACGCCTCTGCGACGAGAGCCGAGGCGAGGTTCTTGGGGGTGTGGGACTGCTCCCAGTCTCGTTCGTCGCGGAACGCGATCAGTTCATCGAGTAGTCTGCTTTGTGTTTCGTGATTCTGAATCTCTTGACAAATACATCCTCTGCGCCTCGCGCTCAGCAGGCTACCTGTGGCGCAAGTCCGCCTTTGCCTTTCAGGTGGCAGTCAAAAAACGCCAGCGCCAACCGGCCTATTGTGGTCAAGCAGTATTCTGCGTCTGTACCTGCTTTCCGTCCATTCAGTATGTGTGTAAGCAACGGGCTGGTGAGCGCCAGATCTGTCAAAGACAGATGCCCTGCTCCTTCTACATGAATTGCCCGTTCTCGGCACCGGCAATGTCGCACACGAAGGGCGACTCCAAAGCGACAACCCCGCTTACATCATCTCTAGTCCTGCCGATTCCCAACGCAGCAGAACCTCCCAGTGAATGCCCTGTGACGCCGATCCTCGTTGTGTCGATGAGCGTGTAGACAGGATCGGGGTCGCTGCCAGCTGCCTAGTTGAGGGCATAGTCGAGAACGAAGTCCAAGTCCGCCTGTGCGTACTCCCTTCCACTTCTGATAGTACTCATATCCCGCTGGTTCTGTCGCAATGTGACTCCGAAGGCCGGGTAGATGAACCCTGCTCCGGCCCCGCTCGTCAGCCGGATGACGCTGACGATGTTAAGGAACGGTGAGCAACTCCGGAGCCAAGCTGCATAGCCCTCCTTTGTAGGCCCCTTTGGCTCGCTCCTTCGGCCCGTTCCTGCAACGTGGGGCCGACATCATTGCATGCAGCATCGCCGCAGGAGCGTTCGCAGCCCTCGGGATATTGCTTGTCAACGGAAAGTGCCTGACACTTGTAACCGCCTATTTCGCGGCCACGCTCAAGCAAAGGGAGGCGTATGACAAAGTAGCCTTGGGCAGGTTCGCAGGTGGGCTGATGTTCTTCTTCGCTGCGTGTGTGTCGCTGCTCATGGTAGGGATTGTACTCGAAGTCAGGTGGATCAGCACGGCAGTCATTG
>CAYYHF010000244.1:0-4163 GCA_964471415.1 uncultured Clostridia bacterium
TCGTATGCTCTGCCTCCGGTCATATGGAAGAGATCAAGTACATACTGGGTCTACCGACTATGCTCACTGGGGAAAAGGCGGCCCAAGAGGGCCTGGAGAAAGTGAGTGTCACGGCTCAACTGGAGCTTGCTCCATGTCTGGATGACCACCCACTGATCGCGGAGATACTGGATGACAGAATACAGAGTCTCGGTCATGCCTCTGAAGGTGAAATTCTGGTGTTGGCGGCACATGGTACTTCGGAACCCACCAATCTATCCGTGTGGGTAGAGAACATGACATCGATCTGTAGTAGGCTACAAGCCATGCATGGATTTTGCGCAGTACACTTTGGCTTTGCGGGCGCCGGTGCGCCGGGGATTAGGACGGTGGTTGATGAGGCGCGGGCTCAGAACCCCGACTGTCAGACTATAGTGATGCCGGTTATGCTCAGCGAAGGGCACTTCACTGACGTCCGAATTCCCAAGAAACTACACGGGTTGAACTATGCTTATCCCGAGGCCGGTCAGAGAGCCCTATTGCCGCATGAGAACATGTCCAACTACATAAGCGCTCGAACGAATGATGCAGTAGTAGGCTCCGTAGAAATCGGGGAAGATGATCGGATCGCATCGTATCATGTAATGGATGTGGCTCTGGGCGAGAGGGGCAAGATCTGCGTCTGCGCCGGCATGGCCTTTCGGGCTATACAACAGGCTATAGACTATCTAGCTCCTGAAGTCGCTCCGGAAAGAGATCGCTTCATCGCGGTGGGGCCGGAGTCTCACGGCACCAAAGAGGCTTTCCAATTGCTGCTGGGCGAAGGTCACTACCACCTGGAGAATAGAGAGCACAATGACTCCTTCTATACTTACCAGGTGACTGACCGGCAGACCGGCAGAACCGTCTCTATCCGGGCCCGTCCTGAAGTGTTTCCCGAAGGTTTCTTCGAGCTCAAGCAGAGGGTCAAGGGCGGTATTGCCACGCCGCAAGAGGAGCAGGCTTTCCAGGCTCTGCGCTCCCGAGTGGTAGACAACATGAGATGGGGCAGGAACGATGATCTGTTCGATGTTGATGAGCTTCAGCCCTACAATGCCAAAATGCCTGTTACAGCGCCTGCGTACTATCAGTATGTGTGGACGGGTCTGAACATGGAGAGCGAGGCCGCCTGACCATCTATCCGTGCCGCAGCGTGCGAGGCAGGCATGTGATAGACTGTTGTTTGCAGCTGATGACGGAGGGCGAGTATGAAGGTTCACTTAGAATGTGTTCAATGTACGCTGAGGCAGGCTTGGGAGGGCGCCGTACTGGCCACTGCCGATCCGAATGTGCGAAGGGCGATTGTCCTGAAGTCGCTTGAGGCGCTCGCTGAGTATGATTCGTATGCGACCCCGGCGGAGTTGGGGGGCGCAGTCCATGAGCTGATCAAGGCGTATTCGGGAAATGAGGATCCTTATCAAAACGTGAAGGAAGATTCAATCAGGATAGCCCATGGGATCTATCCGGCGCTGAAACTCTACGCCGAAGCCCAGGATGACACGTTGCTCGCCGCCCTGGAAGCGTCTGCAGTGGGCAATCTCCTTGACGCGGGGGTCTATGGCGACCTGCGCGCGGTGGACCTGGAGGCGGTGCTCCGGGAGGAGATGACTAAAGGACTCGCTTGTTGCGATGTGGACGCGTTTCGCGAGGAGTTGTCGCGGGCCGACACTGTTGTAGTTATCGGGGACAATGCAGGCGAGACAGTGCTCGACCGGATATTGGTCTCTGAGATCAAGAGCGCCGCCGGGCAGGGTGTCAGGGTGTTCTACGGAGTCCGCAGCGCCCCCATGATAAACGATGCAACGGCGGAGGACGCGCTCGCATCGGGCCTGGATCATGACGCAACTATTGTATCTACAGGTAGTGCCGCTCCCGGGCTGGTCTTGAGGGAGGCCGCCCCCGATTTTTTGAAGCTCTACCGCCAGGCGGATGTCGTGGTCAGCAAGGGACAGGGCAACTACGAGACGCTCAGCGATTTTGCGGGGCGCGCGATCTATTTCCTGCTCAAGGCGAAATGCGAGCCGGTGGCGGCGGATATCGGGGTCAGCACAGGAGACTATGCGTTCATACGTAGGTGCGCCCATGGGAATTGCTTGTCTGGGTGATCAATCAATCAGGTCCGGGGGCCTACTACAAGAACGAGCCCAAGAGAGTGTCCGATCTGCGAGAACCGTTCAACGTGCTTCCCGACAAGGACAATGGGGCGCTGGCGCGCAGTATCGTACAGTAATAAGCCGGCATCGCGGAAACCGCTGCCGGCTTTGATCTTGTCATGAGAAATGGTCTAGCGCGCAAGTTGTCTGCCGATATAGCCGAGTACTATACTCAGCAGAGTCTGAATATCCGGGACTGTGGGCCCTTCCCCAATAGGCTTATACACGTGCTCCGAATTGGTGATGGTTATGAACTCCACGTCTACGCCCAGCTTCTTTGCTTCCTTATATAAGTGCTCCGATTGGGCGTAGGGTACGATACTGTCGAGGTCTGCGTGGATCAGCATCATCGGAATGCTGCTCTCGGCGAGATAGGTTGCGGGGCTCGCTTCCCTGTACAGATCCGGCCTGTCGATATGGGTCTTGCCTATGAAGTAGAATGTCAATCGCTCGCTGAGCGGGGTTATCTGGTCAAACAGCGTGAGATCGGTAGGACCGCTCCACGACACCACAGTCCTGACAGTGCAGGGATACTGGGCCAGGCTCTCGTCTCCTATGAAAGCCTTGTCCGGCGTCAGACCGGCCATCAGCCCCAGATGCGCTCCGGCTGATACGCCCAAGACCGCGATGCGTTCGGGGTCTATTCCCAGCTCACCAGCGTTCTTCCAGAGAAACCTTATGGCGTCTTTCACGTCCTGGACCGGCGCTGGATACTTGGTGAACTCGTCTACCAGGCGATACTGCACACTCACAAACGTGCATCCTCCGGCCACTATCAAGTCGATAGGCATTCTGATCCGCCGGAGCTCATCGCGCTTGTCGCCGGCTACCCATGCTCCGCCGTGAACGTACACGATCACCGGAGTGTCGACTGACGCGCCGCTTCGGTAGACGTCCATCTTGAGATCGCGTTCGCCCACTTGCTTGTAGGTGATCTCCTCCGGCTCCATAGGCAACGGCGGAAGCGCGGCGGGGTCAGACAGAAACTGCAAGATGCTCGCCGGCAATGTTGATTCTGCGGCAAGAGCGCTGGGAGTGAGCGCGATTGGGGCGCGCGCGACCGGGAAAGGCGCGGCCGGGGCGAATGCGACAAAAGCGAGCATCGACAGAGTTGCCACGAGCGTCACGAGCGCGGTAAGGACAGCTGAGGACGGACATACGCGTTGATACGAGGTCTTTGTCATATCCACCAGGCCTCCTAGATCAGGTGATTTTGGGACGCTCGCCCTGTGTGGTGCAAAGTCTCGTGGTTCATGAAGACTGTCGAGCGCGTGGAGTTTTCACAAGACGATCAGCCTTAAGCAGAATTTTAGCATGATCTGGTTTAGTTGTCACTAATCCGAATTTCAAGTAGGAAGAAGACGATAGATGACTGAGCGCGAGTCGTCTGACTGTGATATATCACAGATATATGAGCAACATGTCAAAGATACATTATTAAAAGAAGGATATTGGTCTTGTCTGTCGAACACCTACTCAAACGCAGGGAGGTGGAACAATGGATGCGAGTTGGACGCTAGGATCGTGGCTCTTGGTTGTTGTGCTACCTATATTGACATGCGTTGTGCTGTACCATCAGTACCGTAAGTATGGGAGGTAGACGAGGTGAGTTCGAGTATCTGCATCGCAATACCGTTTATTGTCTACATGATCGCCATGATGGGGATTGGAGTCTTCACGTTCAAGTCCACGTCATCCGTTGAAGGATTCGCTCTTGGAGAACGAAAACTGCACCCATGGGTAGCAGCCATGAGCTATGTGTTCTCGGGATGCAGCGGCTGGATGTTCATGGGCGCGGCAGGTATTTCCTATATTATGGGGCCCGGGGCCTGGTGGATGCTGCTTGGCTACATGATAGGCGTGCTCTTCAGCTTCCTCACAATACCAATGAGGCTTAGGAACTACTCTGGGTACCTCGGAGCGATAACCTATCCTGAGTTCTTCGTCAAGAGAGTGCGAGACGACACTAACCTGATCCGCGGCATCTGCTCG
>CAYYHF010000245.1:0-4137 GCA_964471415.1 uncultured Clostridia bacterium
GGATGTCCCCTGTGCTGGAGATCTACCGCAACTGCGGAGAGGTTCTCGGCGACATCGGGGAAGCTGACACTCCGGCGATCAGCGAGTTCTATGACGCGCTGCGGCAGGCCGGCAAGGAAATGGTCACCGGCGGTCGGGTCTCTGAGGAGACCGTCAGGAGGATTCACGCTGAGCTGATCAGCGATGAAGAGTACATGGCCGGCGCCAACCGGCACTGGGATGAAGAGATACGCAGGGCAGAATCATAGGGCTAGCAGGTGATTGTACCAAAGGGAGTATCCTGTCGCAGCATTGCCTTGCAGGCTCACTTGTGAGATGATGGTGCTGTTTCCAGCGAAGGGATACCCGAAGGTGAGGGAGGATGGCCAGGTGGGACATTGGGCAAGACAGCGGTGGCTCGTGGCGGTGATGCTCACTATCGTTCTGGTCGGCGTGACCGCGACGGTGTGTGCTGCAGAAGATGCAGTGACAAGTTCTCCTGACGTATCGGCTATTGACAACTTCGTGGATGGGCAGATGCGCAAGCACCGTATCCCGGGCATCGCACTTGTAGTGTTCGACGACGGTGAGGTGACCTATGCCAAAGGCTACGGCGCCGCAGGGCATGGGCGGCCCATGACGCCTGATACACCGATGATCATAGGTTCGACGACGAAGCCGTTTACGGCAGTCTCTATCTTGCAGCTAGTCGAGCAGGGCCTCGTCGACCTTGACTCGCCTGTCAACGCTTATCTGCCGTGGTTCCGCGTAGCGGACCCAGTCGCTTCGGCGAGTATCACTGTCCGCCATCTACTGAACCATACAAGCGGACTGTCTGAGCTCGGTTACAACCGCGTACTAGATCCCGACGCGACGCTTGAGCAGGGGGTGCGTGACCTCCAGCATGCCCGGCTGACCGCGCCTGTAGGGACTACGTTTCAGTACTTCAACCCCAACTACGCGACCCTGGCACTGATTATCGAGGCAGTCGGCGGGAAGCCTTACGGCGACTATGTGACTGAACACATCTTCGAGCCGCTGGGGATGACCAACAGCTATGCCGACAAAGAGGATGCTCTGGAGGCAGAGTTGGCCCAGGGGCACAGCAAGTTGTTTGGTTTCCCTGTAGCCCGCGGGCCTGTCTTCCGCGCCTACCTGCTGGGTGCAGGTTATATCGTCTCGACCGCACGCGACCTGAGCCGTTTTCTGATAGCAATAGACAATGGAGGGGTCTCGGGCGGCGCGAGGATCTTGTCGCCGGATAGCGTAGCGCTCATGGCGTCGCCGCCTGACCAGGTGCCGGGCACTAGCTACGGGATGGGCTGGAGCGCCGGCACACATCGCGGAGAGCCGATCGGCGGGCACGGAGGTTCCGATGAGGTGTATTCGTGTCAGACGGCGCTGCTAACGGACCAGCATCGCGGCTATGCCTTGCTCATGAACGAGCAGCACCTCATCGACGGCATGGTGGCCTCCGGCCAGCTTCAGATCGGCCTCCGGGACTTGCTCATCGGGCGACAGCCCGATGAGGGTGGGATTTCAATGAAGCTCATCGGCATCGTCATACTTGCCGTGTTCCTGATCGCGCTCGTAGGCACGGTTCGTTCCTTCGTACGCATGCGCGGATGGAGTTGCGAAGCTGGGTCTCTTACAGCCCGGCAGATAGCGTGGCGGATCGCGCCGCACCTACTGGTCCCGGCTCTAACCCTAATCGTGCTGTACCGCTTTCTCGGCAGCGTGCTCCTCAGAGAGCCGAGGGCCTGGAACTTCCGGGTCGTAGGAGCTTACTTCATGCCGGACATCGCATTGCTCCTGCTACTGGCCATCGTGCCGGACATTGTGCAAGGTATCTACATGATAGCGGCTGTTATGGCGGATCGCCCCGCCGGCTGCGCGGCGCGCCCGTAGCGTAGCGCGAGGTTGCTCCCTTGGCCTGGTTGGCTCGGGTGAAACCATGGCACGAGTACCGTGAACTCGTGCTCTCCGACGGTCAAGATCCGCCTGTCTACGCCTTGGTTCCGGTGTAGATCAGAATGGCATCCCTGAGGAACGCTGCCGTTCCGGGCTGATCCTTGTCGTAGTACTTGGCGAACCTCTCGTCATTGACGTACATCTGAGCGAGCCCAGCGTGGGCTTCCCTTGAATAGGAGTCCCACCAGAAGCCCAGCCACTGGCGATGGAGCTCCGCCGCTTTCTGAGCCAGTGGCCCTGCGGGATCACCAGTCTTCAAGGCGGCCTTAAGCGTCTCTTGGATTTCGGCAGCTAATCTTGCAGACTCCTCGTACTGCTCCTGGGTCATACCTTTTACCCTGGCGTTTGACGCATCGACCGTGTCGTTTCCATACCTTTGTCGTGCTTCCGCGCCGCACTTGGCCTCATTTTCATCGACGAGTTCGCGCATAAAACCTCTGAACTTGTCTTTGTCAGGCATAGTATCTCCCTCCTCAATCGCAGCGATAGACTTGTCGACATTGGCGATAAGCAGATCCAGTCGGCGCCTACGTTCCAGAAGAGCTCGCGCAAGGCCTTGGCCCTATCGAAGGAAGGCGAAGTGACGATGGCCTTAATGCTTTGAAGGTCCATGCCAAGTTCTCTGTGGAGAAGAACCTGCTGCAGTTGGTCAACCTCCGCTTCGCCTAAGACAATCACAAACCTTGACGTTGCGTCAATGTCAACCACGTCGGTTCGTAGAGGTACGTGTAGCGATTGCTGCTCTCAGAGCCACAGATCTCTCTCGTTCCGGGTTCCTTGCCCGGACCTGCCCGATGCCCTCGGATCACTGCCATCGAGAACCTGGCCGTAGCCTGGCGGAGTTGTGCGGAATGGGATATGATGGGCCCGTATGGGTGCTCATGGCGCCAACGTGCGAAACCGCGGCGCTCGATCAGGGGGTGTGGCTTACAGTGAGGGGAACAGCCAGGAGAAGGCCAAGGAAAGCGAATATCGTCCTGATGGGTCTGGCCGCGATAGTCGTCCTGTTCTCGATCTGCTCCGTGATCGTCGTGAAGGCCACGTACGACAAGCAGTTTCAGAGAGCCGACAAGCCCAGATTCTCGCGGTATCTCGCGTACGGCGATGTAGACGGATATGATTGTAGGGCGGCGCAGTTCAAATCAGGTGACAACGTTCTTGCGGGTTATGTATACGGCGAACGCAATGACAAGGGGCTGGTTGTAATCGCCCACGGGCTGGGAGGCGGCGCAGAAAACTACCTGGCGGAGACGCTGTATTTCGTAGACAACGGCTGGCGTGTGTTCTCATTCGACTGTACCGGGAGCTACGAGAGCGAGGGGAAGGGCACTATCGGGCTTCCGCAATCAGTGCTGGATCTGAACTCAGCTCTGGGCTACGTAGAGAGCGATGGCGCGCTGAAAGATCTGCCCGTCATGCTCTATGGGCACAGCTGGGGCGGCTATGCGGTTGCTGCTGTTTTGAACTATGGTCACGACATCGCCGCGGCAGCGAGTATCGCGGGTTTCAATGCGCCTATGGAAATCCTCTTCGAGCGGGCAACGAAGATGATGGGAGCATTCGCATACGTGGAATACCCGTTTCTCTGGGCATACCAGACGATGCTCTTCGGCCGCGCCGCGCGGCTTACGGCAGTCGACGGCATAAACAGCGCGGACACTGCGGTCATGATTATCCATGGGGACAAGGATACAACCGTGTCGTACGATAGCGCCGGCATCATCGCGCATAGGAGCGAGATAACGAATCCGAATGTGGTCTATCGGGCGTGCACGGCCGAGAACCACAATGGGCACAGAAACCTGTTTCGATCTGAGGCTGCGGCTGAGTACGCCAACCAGAGAAACCAGGTATACCGGGAGCTGTACGATCTATACAACGGCAGCATACCGGACGACGTCCTGTCTGACTACTACGCAGATACAGACAAAACCTTGGTCAGTGAACTTGGCCCTGGCCTCATGGAAGAGATCAACCGCTTCTTTGAGCGTCGCTTGCCGGATTAAGCAAGGACGGGAGCCCGAGAGCTCCCGCCCCATGATGCCGTGCTCTGACAGATGTTCGAGCATCGGCTATTCAAGGATAGAGTCGTCGACCCTGAACGTCCAGACCTCGGCGCGGCCGCCGAATGTGGTGACAACGGCGATTTGGTCGCGCATAGACCAGGACACCTCCTCAATCCCCGGG
>CAYYHF010000246.1:0-4106 GCA_964471415.1 uncultured Clostridia bacterium
ACCGTCCGCCTTGCAAGAGCACGAGGCCATTTTGCAGGCGGTCGACGCCAAAGACGTAGCCCGCGCGGAACAGCTCATGCGCGCGCACTTGAGAGCCGCCCGTGAGGAGTACCTGGCCGCCCTCAGATAGGAGGAAGCGCAATGGGTAGCAGTATG
The DNA here is from genome assembly GCA_964471415.1 of uncultured Clostridia bacterium. Classification (GTDB taxonomy): domain Bacteria; phylum Bacillota; class DTU025; order DTU025; family DTU025; genus UBA5389. The sequence continues at coordinate 157 of CAYYHF010000246.1, forward strand.
GCCAGAAAGATCATAGCCGCGCATCTTGCGGACGGCGACATGACGGCCGGAAGCGAGATTGCCGTCAGGATCGATCAGACTTTGACCCAGGACGCCACAGGTACCATGGCGTACCTCGAATTCGAGGCTATGGGCGTGCCGCGGGTCAAGACTGAGCTGTCGGTGAGCTATGTGGACCACAACACACTGCAGACGGGCTTTGAGAACGCGGACGATCACAGGTTCCTTCAGACCGCCGCTGCCAAGTTCGGCGTGCGGTTTTCCCGTGCCGGCAACGGCATCTGTCATCAGGTTCATCTGGAGAGGTTCGCCGCGCCGGGCAAGACTGTACTCGGCTCAGACAGCCACACTCCCACGGCGGGCGGAATAGGGGCGCTCGCAATCGGAGCCGGCGGACTGGACGTTGCCATGGCGATGGCAGGGTTTCCGTTCCATCTGCAGATGCCCGAGGTGATGAATGTCGGGCTCCGCGGCAAGTTTGCGCCGTGGACGTCCGCCAAGGACGTGATACTTGAGGTCCTGCGCATGCTCTCGGTCCGGGGCGGGCTGAACAAGATCATGGAGTACAGCGGCGATGGAGTGGATTCCCTGACTGTTCCCGAACGGGCCACCATAGCCAACATGGGAGCGGAGCTGGGCGCCACAACATCCCTGTTTCCAAGCGACGACGAGACCCATAGATTCCTGCGGGCACAGGGCCGAGAGCGCGACTTCGTCCCGCTTTCGGCAGACCCCAACGCGGTCTACGATGGAGCGCTCGATGTTCGTTTAGACCGTCTGGAGCCTCTCATCGCCCTGCCTCATAGTCCGGATAACGTGGCGCCGGTAAGGGAGGTTCGTGGAATACGTGTGGATCAGGTGTTCATCGGCAGCTGCACCAACTCGTCAGTCGCGGATCTTACGAAAGTGGCGGCGATACTGAAGGGCAGGACCATTGCGCCCAATGTCAGTCTGGTTATAGCGCCCGGCTCGCGTCAAGTGCTGCAGGCGATTGCCAGGAGCGGAGCGCTGTCGGACCTTATAGCGGCAGGGGCGCGCATACTCGAATGCGCATGCGGCCCCTGCGTGGGAGTGGGGCAGTCTCCGGTATCCTCCGGCGTCTCGCTTCGGACCTCCAACCGCAACTTCGAGGGCAGGAGCGGAACCCAAGACGCCCAAGTCTACTTGGTCGGCGCGGAAACAGCGGCGGCCTCTGCGATCGCGGGCGTCATCGCCGACCCAAGAGAGCTGGGCGTCCCGGTCCGACCGATCGCGCCCGATTCGCTGCCTATCGACGACTCCATGATCATATTGCCCCCCGAAGACGGGAGCGATGTCGACATAGCAAGAGGACCTAACATCAAGCCGCTTCCGAAGGCGTGTCCGCTGCCTGCGGATATGCGGGGCACGGTGCTGCTGAAGGTAGGCGACAACATCACTACCGACCACATCATTCCCGCCGGCGCAAAGGTGTTGCCGCTGCGTTCCAACATACCGGAGATCTCAAAGCACTGCTTTGAGGCTGTAGATCCCTCATTCTACGGCAGGGCTCGCGCTGCGGGCGGCGGGTTCATCGTCGGGGGCGCCAACTACGGGCAGGGCTCCAGCAGGGAGCATGCCGCGTTGGCGCCTCTGTTTCTGGGGGTGAGGGCGGTGATGGCCAAGTCGTTCGCCCGCATACACCGGGAGAACCTCATCAACTTCGGGATACTCCCGCTCACATTCCGTTCGCCCGAAGGCTACGATTCGGTGGAATTCGGCCATGAGCTGCTATTGGAGCGCGCGGCGGAGCAGATTCGCCGGGACGTGATTGTTGTGACCGACATGACCAGCGGCCAGATGATTGAATTCGAACACAATCTATCTGACCGGCAGAGGGAAGTGATCTTGGCAGGAGGTCTGCTAAACTGGGCAGGCGCGGGGGAGGGGGCAGGCGCTGGCGCAGAGACAGGCGCGGACGCGGGGACATAGTGAGCGTACGATCCGTCTTGCTGGGCTACTAAATGAACGGGGGGATAACAGTGAACACCATGTCATGTAGGCGGTTTACGAAGCTGGTTGTGGCGATCTCGATGGCGCTGACGTGTTGCGTACTTGGCGGCGTGGTCAGCAACGCTGCTGAGAAAACCTACCCCAACAGGGCATTTGAGTTCATAGCCCCTGCTGGGCCAGGAGGCGGTTGGGATACCACGATCAGGATGGTCGCCAGAGTCCTGGGCGAACAGGGCATAGTCAAGCAGCCGATGCCGGTCATGAACAAGCCGGGCGGCGGCGGCGGTGTGGCGCTGGCCTATCTGCAGACGAAAAAGGGAGACCCGTATGAGGTTGCAGTGTATTCGCCTCCATTGCTGCTGATACGTCTGACAGGCCAGACTGAGCTGAGCTATAAAGACGTAACGCCCATCGCCCGGCTGATCTGCGACTATGGGGCATTTGCGGTGCCGAAGGATTCGCCGCACAACACGATCAACGATGTCATGGACGCGCTCAAGAAGAACCCCAAGAGTGTGAAGATCGCGGGCACATCGTCTCCGGGAAGCATGGACCACATTCAGTTCCTACAGGCGGCCAAGGTGGCCGGCGTGACGAACATCCGGTCGATTCAGTACATTCCTTTCCAGGGCGGCGAGGGCTTAGCGGCTCTCATGGGAGGCCACGTAGACATGCTCACCACGGGAATGGCCGAAACGGTGGGCCCGATGGAGAGCGGCGACATCCGTGTGCTCGCGATCACTGCTCCGGCGCGGATCAAGGAAGGCCCAATGGCCAAAGTGCCAACGTTGCGGGAGCTTGGCATCGCAACGGACTTTGTGAACTGGCGAGGCCTTTTCGGCCCTCCTGGAATGCCCGATTACGCAGTGGAATACCTCAGCAATGCCTTGGCCCAGATGGTTCAGACGGTGCAATGGAAAGAAATCTGCGCCAGAAACGGTTGGGCTGAAGCCTTCCTGGGACCCAACGAATTCGGGCAGTTTCTTGAGACCACCAACCAAGAATACAAGTCGCTGCTGGAGGACGTAGGCTTACTAGTCGCCAAATGACGACCGCAACCCGCTCAAGAAGACAGAAAACGCCCTGTGGGACAGCCGTGCCTGTCTCACAGGGCGCATAGACCACACAGAGCGCACAAAGCGCGCAGGCCGACACGGTACATGAATCCGGGGGGTGCGAGAATGAGCGGCGATTTCATGGTGGGGGCCCTTGCTGTGTTGATCGGCCTAGTCTATTCCGCTGGGGCGCTGCGATTGCCAAGAGCTATGATCGGCAACCCGTGGGCTCCCACGTACTTCCCTCTTGGCATCGGGGTGATCATGACGATTCTCGGCGCGGCGCTGTGCCTGCGCAATCTGCGCAGACGCGAGCCGACCGAACGCGCCCAAGACCAGGCGTCCCAGGCCCAGGACAAGCCGGCGGTGGACAAGGATTTCCCAAGGCTGGCCCTGTGCACCATCGGCCTGTGCATCCTGTACGCTATGATCTTCAGCAGACTGGGGTTCATCGTCTCTACGCTTTTGTTTCTGGGAGCGATGCTGTTTCTCGTGAATGGGAAGCGGGGGTGGCTTGCCAACATCTTGGTTTCGGTCGTTTTCACATTCGGCACGTGGTTCACATTCGAGCGCTTGCTGATGATACACCTGCCGTGAGGGGAGGGAGCGCTGCATGGAGATTGCCAGGAACATACTGTACGGGCTGTCGGTGGTCGTTCAGCCGGTGAACCTGCTCTGGTTGACCTTCGGATGCATCATGGGGAGCATCGTAGGCATGCTGCCGGGCATAGGGCCGGCCACGGGCATTGCCCTTCTCCTGCCCATGACGTTCGTGCTCAAACCGGCTGCGGCTCTCATTATGATGTGCGCCATCTACTACGGGGCGATGTTCGGCGGATCGAGGTGCTCGATACTGCTGAACATACCAGGCGATGCCTCCTCAGTCGTGTCGTGCTTCGACGGCTATCCGATGACGCTCAAAGG
>CAYYHF010000247.1:0-4073 GCA_964471415.1 uncultured Clostridia bacterium
GGCTTTCAGGGCGTGAACGTGGATTTTGAGAACATGTACCCTGAAGACAGGCAGTTATATGCGGGGTTCATCGCTGCGCTGTCGCGCGCCGCGCACGCCCGCGGACTTACCTTGTCAAACGCTATGGCTCCCAAATGGGCCGACTGGCCCAATCTACCCTGGGTCGGGACGTTCGATTACTCTGCACTGGCCCCGCACCTCGATTTCACGATGCTGATGACGTATGAATGGGGATGGTCAGGGGGTCCGCCAATGGCCGTTGCCCCCGTGGACTTGGTGAGGCGGGTGTTGGCATACGCGGTCAGCGCCATACCGCCGAGCAAGATCCTGATGGGAATACCCCTGTACGGTTACGACTGGACCGTGCCCGCCCCCGAAGGCACACTGGCCAGAACGGTAACTCCTTCGCAAGCCGTCGAAGCAGCAGCCCGATACGGCACGGACATCCATTTCGACCGGACCGCCCAGGCGCCGTGGTTTCGCTACACAGATGAAGAGGGCGCTCGTCATGAGGTGTGGTTCGAAGACGTGCGTTCATCGGCGGCGGCGCACGCACTCATTGATACATTTGGATTGAGGGGAGCAAGCTACTGGAACGTGCTCTACAATTATCCACAGAACTGGCTGGCTCTTGAAGACCGCTATACAGTTCGGAAACGAAGCTGAAAAATCACCCGCCTGGGCGATGGGCAAGCCGCCCTCATCGTTCTAGTATGTTTCTAGGAGCGAAACGCGGGGGAGGGATTTCGTGTTACGAGCATCTGGCTGCAGTGGTTGTCGGTGCGGGCCCGCGCTGGCGTTTCTTGCAGCGCTTGCTGCGGCGGTTCTGATCGGGGGCGGGAGGGCAGAGGGTCATCCGGGGCCGTCTTCGGAATGGCCTGGAGTGGAACCAATTCACATGACGGCTTCCGAGTTTTTCGAGGCGGCTATTCGCTTTGATCTTCGGTGTGCAGAGGCGCAGGCGCGCCTGAGTGGGGAACGTACTGCTTTGGGCGGAGGATCGTCGTGGCGGTCCGCGATTGGGTTTCAAGCATCGTCTTCGACGGTGGAGTCATGGGCCGCTGTGGACGGACCTTGGGGAACGCGGGGCCGTCTGGCCTACGAATCGGGCGACTTTCGCCGAGATCAACATGGGGCGGGAGCGGTCTTTCGCGGCTTGGTCGAAGCTCCGTTGTCATGCATTCTGCGGTTGATCGGGCGTCCGATCACCAGCTTCCTCCGGAGCGATTCAGGTTCGGGCGGCGATGTGCCGGCAGATGCGGGCGCCTTGGCCAGCGCGAGAGTGAGGGCGGCCGAGTTGCGGCTTGCACAAGCTGAGTCCCGTGCCATCGCGGATGCGCTGCTGAAGCTGGGCGAGGCCGAGTCGGCAGTCGCGCGCAACGATGTTCCCGGCGCGATGCGAGCCCACGGCGAGCTGGCCTTGCTGGTGGGGCTGCGCTCTTGCGAAGCCAAACCAATCATCGTTTTCGGCGATGAGCTTTCAGGCCTTGTGCAGTTGGTCGAGGGCGCAATTGAGGCCGATCCCGAGGTCTTGCTTCGCCAATGGCTCGCCTGCGATCCCGACCTAGTGGAAGCTGAGGCGCTCCTGGCCGAGGCTCGCGGCGGCGGAAGCCTGCTCGATGCGGTTATGCTGTCGGCGGGCTTTGAGTGGAGCGGCGCCTCGGCCGTCCCCGGCTGGAGCATGGGTGCAACGCTTGTGGTAGGAGCGGATACCGTGGGCAAGACGAGGGGGTCTGCGCCGTGCGAACCGGAGGTTCTGGCCGAGCGCCGTGTTGATGCCTTGCGGGCCGGAAGCATCGCTGAGTTCGCGCGCGTCCTTGAGCGATTGCGTCTGGTTGCGCCGGATTTGGCGGAGGCGGATCCGAAAGCTCGGCGTGAGTTTGAGGGCGCAGGCATAATTCTCCTTGCCGGGCTGGGCGCATTTCCGTCCAAGCCCTGATCGAAGTGGACCTTCTCACAGAGGAATTCCGAAGCCGATGTCAAATATCCCACGAGTAGCACGGCAGTCGGCTGCATGATGTGGGAGGATGTGATCCACTGTGAACAGGGCGCCCCTGATCCTGGGGCACCGGGGTGTTCCCGCTGTGGCCCCAGAGAACACGCTGGCTGGATTTCGTAAAGCGGTTGAGCTTGGAGCGGATGGTATCGAGTTGGACGTGCATCTGTCGCGCGATGGCCATATCGTGGTCATTCATGATGAGCGACTGGAACGCACGACAGATGGAAGCGGGCTTGTCGCGGAGAAATCCCTCGCCGAGCTGGCCGAGCTGAACGCGGCTGCCAAGTTCGCGCAGGGATTCGAGAAGCAGGCGATTCCCACCCTGGATCAGGTGTTCGACGCGGTGGGCGATGCCTGCCGGCTGATCAACATCGAGATCAAGAGCGGCGTGGCGCTGTACCCCGGGATTGAGGAGAAGCTAGTGGAGTTTGCGCGAGAACGGTGCGTGCAGGATCGGGTCATCTTCTCCTCTTTCAACCACTACAGCTTGCTGGCTCTGAAGAAGCTGGCGCCTGAGATGGCCATCGGGCTGCTGTACATAGGGGCCCTGGTCGATCCATGGAATTACGCTCGGAGTCTGGGAGCGGAGGCTCTGCATCCAATCCATTTCACTGTGTTCCCCGAGTTCACGGCCGGGGCCCACGCTGCGGGAGTGCAGGTGAATCCGTGGACGGTGGATAGCCCCGGCGATATCCATCGCATCCTGGCATCGGGCGTGGACGCGATCATAACCAACGATACGCCGTTGGCGGTAAGGATACGGGAGGAGGAACGGCGCAGATGAAAGAGAGGCTCGACTATCCTCGCACCTTCACGCTGGGGCTCGGGTTCTTCGCGATCAGCTTGTGCTGGTCGCTGTACAATGCGTTTGTGCCCGTTTTTCTAGACAACGTCTTGGCCGATACGGCGCTTAAGGGCACTCTGATAGGCTTGATCATGACCTTTGATAATATCGCCGCCGTTACCCTTCAGCCCTATTTCGGCGCCGCAAGCGACAGGACGCGGAACAAACACGGCCGACGCATGCCCTACATTCTCGTGGGCATGCCGCTGGGCGCTGTGTTCTTCGCGCTTATCCCGGCCTTTCGTTCGTCCCTGCCGGCCATGATGGCCGCCTTGATCACCATGAACCTCGCCATGTCAATCTTCAGGGCGCCTACGGTGGCATTGATGCCCGACATAACACCGCCTGCCCTACGGAGCAAGGCCAATGGCGTGATCAACCTGATGGGAGGGCTTGGGGCGCTTCTTGCGTTCTTCGTGGGTTCCAGGCTCTACCGCATCAACCCCACGCTTCCATTTGCGTTTGCCGGGATTCTCATGATCATCAGCGCTTTGGTGCTGCGTTGGAGGATTCGCGAGCCGGAGGTTGTCGAGGGCGTAGGGGAGGACGGGGAGACAGTCGGGATACTCGACGCTCTGGGCGAGGTGTGGCGGGATCCCGACCGAAGCGCCATCTACATGCTGCTGGCCATCTTCTCCTGGTTCGTCGCCTGGAACGGAATTGAGGCCTTCTTTACGCTGTACGGCAAGGATGTGTGGGGGATATCCGAAGCCAGCGGTGCACTGTACCTGGGGTTCTTCTCACTTGCTCTGGTGGCCTTCGCCATACCAGCGGGTTTTCTGGCAACGTCCATCGGGCGGGCGCGCACCATCAAGATAGGCATTGTGGGGTTAGCCGTCTGCCTGGCTATGATAGGCCTCGTAGGCAGTGATTCTCTGGGGAGGCCGGTGCTGAACGCCCTCAACACGCTGTTCTTTTCGGGATCGGTGGGCGCTGATGGGCAGCCGGCCATTGTAGGCGCCATGCTCGCCCGGGCATCCATAATAGTGCCCGCCGTCCTGGCGCTGGCCGGCATGTTCTGGGCAGCGATAAACATCAACTCATACCCAATGGTGGTAGACATGGCGGCAAGATCGAAGACAGGCGCATACACAGGTCTTTACTACTTGTTCTCGTCGCTCGCGGCCATCACGGGACCTCCAGTGTTCGGATTTCTGCGCGATCTGTACGGGATGAAGTCTCTGTTTCCCTTTGCCGTGTTCTGTGCGCTGTTCGCGCTTGTCTTCATGA
>CAYYHF010000248.1:0-4073 GCA_964471415.1 uncultured Clostridia bacterium
GCGGTTACCAGCGTAAGGCACTTTCCATTGACAAGCAATATCCCGAGGGCTGCGAACGCTCCTGCGGCGATGCCGCATGCAATGATGTCAGCAAGCATCTGCCTGCCTCCCCCTTCCACACGCATTGCCCTGTGTCGTTTCGACATGGACGCGCCCGGTCCCTTCTGGGGCACCATCATTGCTCTGTCGCATCGGCCCTACCCACGTTGCAGGAACGGGCCGAAGGAGCGAGCCAAAGGGATTCGGGGAATCGCTGGCGAAAGATCTGCCGAAGATCGATGTTCTGGAGGCTCGCGCTCCGTAGGCGCCCGCCGAGGCGCCTGCAGAGGAGGTCTATGAAGCTTGGCTCTGGAGTTGCTCACCGTTTCTTCCCGAGAGATGACGCCATCGCAGATCAGCGATGTCATCCAGCTGTGTTCGCAGGTATTCCAGTGCGACTACTCATACTGCATGAACCTGCCGCTTGACCGGGTTCATGTGCTCGGGTACATCGACGGCCTACTGGTATCGCACGCCCTATGGCTCAACCGCCGCCTACGCATCGGCGATGGTCCGTGGCTGAACTCGGCATACGTCGAGGGCGTTGCCACTCGCGAAGATCGGCGCAAGCAGGGATTCGGTTCAGCCGTGATGCGACGGCTGGAGTTCGAGATAGCTGACTATGACCTGGGCGCGCTTTCGCCCAGCCGTCCGGAGTGGTATGAGCGTCTCGGCTGGGTCCGTTGGCAGGGGCCTCTTCGGATAGTGAAAGACGGCGGCATACTCGAAACGCCCGAAGAGTGCGTGCTGGTGTACGGCACTCCCAGCACGGGGCAGATCGATGTCACATCGCCCCTCACTGGAGAGTGGCGACCGTTCGAGCTGTGGTAGCCGCCCAGTGCATCGGCAACCCTTCACGCCCTCCGCGACTGACCAGATGGAAAGGATCCTGAGCATGGAGTTCATCCCCGCAAAGACAATCGTCTCAGGCTATGCAGACGGTGACTCGTGGTTTGGCAATAACTACAACATGAACATCTACAAGGGCTGCTGCCATGGGTGCATATACTGCGACAGCCGCAGTGAATGCTACCGAATTGAGGACTTCGATCAGGTGCGGGCAAAGGATAACGCCCTCGCCCTGATCGCGCGGGAGCTGAGAAGCAAACGCAGAAAGGGCGTTGTAGGCACCGGCGCAATGAGCGATCCCTACAACCCCTTCGAGCGGGAGCACCGCCTAACGCGAGGCGCGATGGAGCTGATAGACGCGCACGGCTTCGGGGCTTCGATAGCAACAAAGAGCGATCTAGTGACGCGGGATATCGATGTGCTCACCTCGATCAAGACTCATTCGCCCGTGCTAGTCAAGATAACCGTCACCACAGCCGACGACGAGCTATGCCGGAAAATCGAACCGCGCGCGCCCGTAGCCTCCAGGCGATTCTGCGCCATCAGGCAGCTTGCCGAAAATGGCATCTTCGCAGGAATACTACTCATGCCGGTACTGCCGTTCATAGAGGATAGCGATGACAATATCGTCAGCATCATCCGGCTGGCGAGCGAGGCCGGAGCAGGGTTCATCTACCCGGCCTTCGGAGTCACATTGCGACAGAACCAGCGAGAGTGGTACTACTCAAAACTCGACGAACACTTCCCCGGCCTCAGGCTCAAGTATGCGAAGCAATTCGGCAATTCGTACGAATGCCGCTCTCCCAGGGCAAGTGAACTGTGGCAGGTGTTTCGCGCAGAGTGCGATAGGCTAGGCATCCTGTACAAGATGGAAGACATCATTGAGGCCTACCGTCAGCCATACAGCAGGGCTCAGCTCTCGCTGTTCTGAACAGGGCTACGCCACCGGTCAGGCCCTTGAGCACCTCATCCACTTCGTTCGCCATGTCCCATACATTGCAGTCCTGGTTCGCGAGGATCGCAACTACAGTGCTGGTATCAGAGTAGTACCTTAGCACGCCGTCAACCCCAGGGTTATCCCCGTCTTTCTGCATGTACATGATTCTGCCGTTGCCGGGCTCGAGCGCGAATTCGAATGCATATCCCATCGTGTACGTGGCGCGCGCGGTCTGCCTGTACATCACCTTGGGAGTAAGCATATCCTCGGTGAGCTGCTTCGATAGCAGCTTATTCCCTGTGAGCGCCCTCATGAACACGTCCAGATCGCCTACCGTTGTGTATGCGCCCGCATCGGGCGAGCCTATGGGAGGAAACGAGTAGATGTTCTTCCTCCAGGCGGTTGCCTTTCCGTTCTCATCTCTGACCGCAGCGTAACCCTCCGCTACATTCTCCGCTACCGCGTCCATTGCCACGAATTCGGTGTCGGACATACCCGCCCGCCCAAACACGTTTTCACGGACGTAGCCTCGATACTTCTGGCCCGTAAGCTTCTCCACCACCAGACCGGCCAACACGAACGCGCAGTTGTTGTAGCTGCATCCATCGCCCGGCTCGAAGTTGGCCGGCTTGTGCACGAACTGCGGCAGAAAGTCCACAGTCTCCCTCACCAAGTAGTTTGGCTTGTCCCTCCAAATTGCCTCGTAGCTCTCCCCCGCCTCCTCGTCAGCATCGTCGCCTATTCCAGACGAATGAGTGAGCAGGTGGAACACGTCGACCCGCGGCGAAATCGAGGTTCCCGGAAGTTCGAGGATGTCGAGCACCCTGTCATGCAGCGACAAGAGCCCGCGCTCCACTAGCTGCAGCACGGCCACCGCGGTGAATAGCTTGGTGATGGAGGCTGTATCGAACCTGGTAGACACGGTATTTGGGATTCGCCAACCCCTGTGCGCATACCCGTACGCGCCAGAAAACAGAGCCTCCCCGCCTCGCTTCACGAGCCCCGCGCCGGAGAAATGGCACTGCTCATGGTGGGTCCGGAAGATTGAGGCTATGGCCTCAATAGCCTGCGGAGCCCCGATTCTTGCTCCTGTGTGATCGGACATTCATGTCACATCCATTCTGTCATCCGACCGAACCCTGCCCGTGCCGGCACGGCCTAGACTGCGAAGTGGTAGTCCACATACAGGTGTGATAGACTTCCCAATGTGCGATGCCAGACGTAGTATCTCAAGGATGGTAGCTGCTGTCAATCGTCCAGCTGGGCAGGTGTCTAGCTGGGCAGGTGTCTAGCCTGGCAGCGTGTAATGAGCGAAGCCGCTTGATGTGAGGCGCGACGATGAAAACCACTGGAAGTATCGTGCTGTTTGCTGCTGTTGCAGTTGAGCTTGTGTTCGCGGCATATTGCATTCATTCAAGATCATATCAAGCAACAAGCCGAAGCATCATACGCATAAGTGCCCTTACTCTGTTCGTCCTGCTGATCATAGCGTCCATCATAGAGTGGAGTCCTCGTTGGTATGCGTTTGCGGCGTTGCTGCTGATATGGGCGCTGCTCGGTGCAATAGCGCTCGTGCGGAAAGACCGTAACGGCGCAGCGTTCAGAATCGGCGCCGTCATCAAGAAAGCCGTTCTGGCGCTTCTGGCTGTGCTGCTTGCCCTCAGCCCTGCCCTGGTATTCCCGCAGTGCAAACCGCTGAAGCCCACCGGCGCGTATGGCGTCCAAACGGTGGCCTACACCTATACCGACGAAGGTCGTGCCGAAACGTACTCCCACACAGGCGAACCTAGAAGACTCACTGTGCAATACTGGTATCCCGAAGATGCCGATGGTAGATACCCGCTTATCGTCTTCTCTCATGGGTCGTTCGGAGTGAGGTCGAGCAATCTGTCGCTCTACCGAGAGTTGGCAAGCCACGGCTATGTTGTGTGCTCGATCGACCACACATACCAGTGCCTGTTCACCGCCGACACAGACGGGAGAGTCTCGTTGCTTGACAGGGGCTTCATGCGTGAGATCCTCGCTGAGGACGCAGAGCGCGACAAGATGCAGAGCTATCAGTACTATCAGAAGTGGATGGGAGTACGCACAGGCGATCTGAACTTCGTTATCGACTATGCCCTCAGCCAGGCAGCTGGCAGCCACCCCGATCCTGTCTACGCACTCATCGACACAACCAGGATCGGCGTTATGGGGCATTCACTGGGAGGTTCTGCTGCGTTGGGAATCGGCAGGACTAGAGATGATG
>CAYYHF010000249.1:0-4055 GCA_964471415.1 uncultured Clostridia bacterium
CCACCATGCCCAGTCGCTCCCCGTCACGAACCACAGCGGCCGCCCTGCCCGGGTGGTACGGCGGACACTGGTCGCGCTGGAAGCAAACTCTATCAATGTGCAACCTGGCAAGCAGCCCTTCCAGCACACCCTTGGCATCGTAGAAATCGAATTCCCGGACCGGTGTATGCCAGCTTGGGCCTTCTGCCACTCCAGCCATCGCACCGGCCAGCACCGGATGCTCAACGGCGGGCGCGGCGCCCCGGGGGATCTCGGTTCCCCTGGTAATCGCGGAGGTGGGAGCGTACGTGCGGCCTATTTCGAACAAGAACACCCCGGGTATTCTCCGGTTGATGTTGGTTCTCATCGCCGCCAGCATCGCCGGAATCATGCTGGTGCGCATGAGCGACTCCTCCTCCACCAGCGGATTGGTAACGCGGATAGCCTCCCGCCGCAGGTCATCGGGGGCAAGTCCCATCATCTCGAAGTCGGCCTCGCACATGAACGGAAAGGTCAGGGCCTCGCTGCCGCCGGCGCCGGTGAGAATCTGTCTCACCCGTTCACGGAAGGCGTATTCGTCGGAATATCCTCCAGAAAGCGCGCCGCGGGCCATGGCGGCCGGTATTTCGTTGTATCCCCACATCCGTGCGACCTCTTCCACAAGATCGATGGGCTCCTCAAGATCGCCCCTAAATGACGGGACGCTCACGGTGATCCTGACTGAGTCGTCCCGCTCGCCGCTGAGCTTCACTCCAAGGCCGAGCCGAGCAAGACAATCGCGGATCTGGTCCGCGCCGAGCCCCGCCCCGAGCCTGCGCTCGATCCATTGGGCAGTGGTTTCGATGACCCGGGGCTCCTGCGGCGATGGGTAGACGTCCACAATCCCGCTGAGCGCCTCCCCCGCTCCCATCGATGATAAGAGGCTGGCCGCACGGTCAAGCGCCGGCGGCACGGTAGCGGGATCAAGCCCTTTCTCGAACCGAGAGGACGCCTCTGTGCGCAGTTTGAGACTTCGCGATGTGCGCCACACACTCTGGCGGGCAAAACACGCCGATTCCAGCAGAACCGTCTGAGTGCCCTCGGTGATCTCAGAAGCAAGCCCGCCCATGACTCCCGCCACAGCCAGAGCCCGGACAGGGTCGGCGATGACCAGCATCTCAGGAGCCAACTCCCTTTCGGCTCCGTCCAGAGTAGCCAGGCGCTCACCAGCCTGCGCGCGCCTGACGACAATCGTCCCCTGGGCTACCTTATCGTAATCGAAGGCGTGCAGGGGCTGATTGAGTTCGAGCATCACGTAGTTGGTGGCGTCCACCACGGCGCTGATGGGCCTTTGGCCCGCAGCCGACAGGCGCGCCTGCATCCACAAGGGTGATCGCCCGGGACGCACATTTCGGATAATCCTGGCGCCATAGCGGTGGCATAGCTCAGACGCCGCGATCTCTACCTGGGCCAACTCGGAGGCAGGTTGGGCCGCCTCGGGGCAGCCTTTCTGGGGCAGGCGCAGCTTCTCGCCTGTTATCGCCGCCACCTCGCGAGCAACCCCCACCATGCACAGGCAGTCAAGGCGATTCGGAGTTATCTCCAGCTCCAGCACCGCATCGCACAGGCCCAGCGCTTCGACAACATCATCTCCCGGCCTAACCGTGTCCGGTAAGAGCAGGACCTGCGAGCCGTCCTCCGAGATGCCCAGTTCCTCCGCGGATACCAGCATACCCTCGGATCTCACGCCCGCGAACTCCGCTTCCCTGACCTCATTCCCATCTGCCAGGGAACCTCCCGGCAGGACCACAGGCACGATAGAACCCTCCGTCACGTTCATCGCCGCAGTGACTACCCGCCGCGGCGCCTGCCGAGGGCCCAGATCCAACATGACTACCAGCAGCCGGCCGGACTCTGGATGGCGAGTGACCGAAACTGCGCGCCCTGCGACAACGCGTTTTATTCCGCTTCCCACCCAGTCGATGCTCTCGACTTTCGTCCCGCTCATAGTAAGCGCCTCTGCCAGCTGCTCCGGATCGAGCTTTATGTCAACGTATTCCTTCAGCCATCCTAATGGGACACGCACTTGCCAGCACCTCTTTCGTCGGTCTGATCAGAACTGTTCCAGGAACCGCAGATCATTTTCGTACAACAACCGTAGATCGTCGAAACCCGATCTGAGCATCACTATCCGCTCCACACCCATCCCGAAAGCGAACCCGGTCAGCTCGTCCGGATCGTAACCAACAGCCCGAAGCACGTTGGGGTGGACCATGCCGGAACCGAGTATCTCTATCCATCCCTCGTATTTGCATACGCGGCACCCCTCGCCCCCGCACAAGGCGCACGATACGTCCATTTCAGCCGATGGCTCTGTGAATGGGAAGTAGTGAGGTCGGAACCTCACTTCCCGATCATCTCCGTAGAATCGCCTGGCAAACTGCGTGAGTGTTCCTCGAAGATCCGCAAAGGTCACATCGCGGTCAACCAGCAGTCCCTCAATCTGATGGAAGACCGGTGAATGAGTGGCGTCCATCTGGTCACGCCGGTACACCTTCCCCGGCACCACCACCCTAACCGGCGGCTTCTGCCTTTCCATCTGCCTGACCTGCATGGGGGAGGTTTGCGTGCGCAACAGTACCGTGTCGGTGATGTAGAACGTGTCTTGCACATCCCGCGCAGGATGAAACGGCGGCGTGTTGAGCGCCTCGAAGTTGTAGAAGTCCGTCTCGATCTCCGGCCCTTCCACCACGGCAAAGCCCATCTGCTCGAAGATCTGCGCAACCTCGCGTATGCCCTGCGTCAGAGGGTGGATGGTGCCTGATGGACGCACTCTGCCGGGCATGGTCACATCGATCGTCTCCGATGCAAGCCTCGCGGCCCGTTCGTGGGCGGAAACGATCTGAATCCTCAGATCCATCTCCCGCTGTAGCCGATCGCGGGCTGCATTGACCAGCGCCCCAAAAGCCGGGCGCTCCTTGGGATCGATCTTGCTCATCTGCCTCAAGACCGAGGTCAACTCGCCCTTCCTTCCAAGAATCCCGACGCGCACTTCCTCCAATGATCTGGTGGACTTCGCGGATTCAATAGACGAAAGCGCGCGCTCCACAATAGCCTCGAGCTTCTCTCGCATGCCCTACCACTCCTGTCATCCTATGCCCTTTGTTACGCCCTCTGCGTTGACCCGCGCAAAAGATCCATCCCGATCCGAACAGCCTCTTCGGCCTGCTCAGCCAGTCTCTGGCTGGGCGGCGCCGGCGCCGGGACGTACTGAACGAGGAATTCCAGCGTGCCACGACAGCCCAGCACCGGAGACGCCATGACGCGGCGCGGATAGAAGCCTGCCGATACACCCGCCCCAAACGCGCGCGAAAGCGCCGCGAAGTAGTGCTCCTCGCTCAGGTCAGCAACGGAGGAGGCCACTTCAAAAAGGGGTTTGACCAGCGCAATGATGTCGGAGTCCGGACAAGCGCCTACGATATTCGCCACGTGAGGCACGGCGGTCGTCAGCGAAAGATACGACAAGTCGATCACGCCCAGCGATGGCCGGGGATCCAGCGAGCCGGGGACCACATCGGTGATATTCGTGCGCTCCATGTTCCGAACACGCGGATCCTGCCTTAGCCTGCCCGAGAGCTGCCCAAAGCCGACATCCACCGAATAGACCAACGCGGCGCCCCGCTTCAGCAGGCAGTCAGTGAAGCCGCCCGTGGAAGCGCCGGCATCGATGGCCGCGCGGCCGGAGACATCGACTCCGAACCCGTCCAGAGCGGCTGCCAGTTTGATCCCGCCCCTGCTGGCATATGCAAGATCGATCCCCTTCACGCGTATCAGGGCGTCTGAGTCTATCCGGGTCCCCGGTTTGTCTTCGCGCACCTCGTTCACAATCACACTGCCCGCCATAATCCAGCTCTGAGCCGTCTTCGAATCCGGGAAAACGCCGCGCTCCACAAGCAATTCGTCTAGCCGGAGCCGATGGGCCGGCTTACGTCCCGGCCTCTGTCCCATTGCGCTATCGCCTCCGAAACAGCAAAGTCTGCGCAATTGCGCATGGGACGCAAGTCGCAGACTACGTGGTACCACCCATATTCGCCGCA
>CAYYHF010000250.1:0-4052 GCA_964471415.1 uncultured Clostridia bacterium
GCCTTGCCATGAGGGCCGCCCAGTGGGACTTCGACACAGCGCGCCTCATGGGCGTGGACGTCGACCGCGCGATCTCCATCACTTTCGCCATCGGCTCGGCCCTTGCCGCGGTAGGCGGCATCATGTGGGGTCTGAGGTTCGCAGAGATAAACCCGAACATGGGCCTCTTTCCAGGCCTCAAGTGTTTCATAGCCGCCGTGTTCGGGGGCATCGGCAACATAAGCGGAGCGGTGCTGGGCGGATTCATACTCGGTTTTGGCGAGATCATGTTGGTGGCCTTCCTTCCGGGGCTTGCCGGATACAGGGACGCCTTCGCTTTCGTCGTCCTGATACTGATCCTCCTGGTCCGACCGACAGGCCTACTTGGCGACAAACAAAGGGTGAAAGTGTGATGAAAGCGTGATGGCGGAACAGAGAGCCGTTCACCCCCTACTGAAGACAGCGGTCGTCTGCGGAGCGCTCATCCTCTTCTTCCTGGTCCTTTCGTGGGGCCAGGAGCATTGGGACGCCTACACCGTCCGCATCCTCAATCTCTGCGGCATCTACATCGGCATAACCCTCGGCCTTAACCTCTGCAACGGATTCACGGGCCAGTTCTCCTTGGGGATCGCCGGTTTCATGGCTGTAGGTGCCTACACGACAGCACTCCTCACCATGTCTCCGGCGGTAAAGCAGGCAGTCTTCTTCATTCAGCCTTTGATATACCCCCTCAACTCGATCCAGTGGGGTTTCTTGCCCGCCCTGCTCATGGCGGCCATCGTCTCGGGAATCGTGGGCTTCCTCGTGGGGGCGCCGGCCATACGCTTCCGCGGAGACTACCTGGCCATCACCACCTTGGGGTTTGCCGAGATCATCCGCATCGTGTTCACCAACATCGTGCCGATTACCAACGGGGCGCTGGGCCTCAAGGGCATCCCGCCCCACACGAACTTGCTTTGGAGCTGGGGCTTTGCTCTAGTATGCATCGCCGTCATGGTGAGGCTCATGCGCACTACCTACGGGCGGGCCCTGAAAGCCATTCGCGACGACGAGGTGGCGGCGGAGGCCATGGGGGTCAATCTCTTCTTCCACAAGAACCTAGCGTTTGTCATGTCCGCCATGATGGCAGGTGTAGGCGGAGGGCTCCTCGGAAACCTCATAACCACCATCGACCCGAACATGTTCAGGTTCCCGCTAACCTTTACTGTCCTGATGATGGCGGTTCTCGGAGGCCTCGGCAGCATCACGGGCACAGTCATCTCCGCAGCCGCCGTAACCATCGCCATGGAGGCATTTCGCGTGCTCGAAGAGCCCAGGGTGATCCTGGGACTGGCCATCCCGGGGGTCCCGGGCATGCGAATGGTAGTGTTCTCAGTCGCACTGATGATAGTCATACTCTTCTATCCCAAAGGGTTCATGGGAGACAGAGAGTTTTCACTTGACCGGGTCAAGAGGCTTGCGGCCGGACTGGACCGCACAAATACGAGCAAACAGGGGTAGAGACACATGCTCGACACAAATGACGCATTCGACGCAAACGGCGCACCCGGCACTGACAGCGCGCCCAGCGCAGACCTTCCCGCGCTGGCCTGCGAAAGCGTCACAATGAGGTTCGGCGGGCTCACAGCGGTAGACGGTTTCAACCTACGCGTGCCTAAAGGCGCCCTGTACGGGTTGATAGGACCCAACGGGGCCGGCAAGACCACTGTGTTCAACATCGTCTCCGGCGTTCTGCGCCCGTCCGCCGGAGCTGTCAAGCTCTTCGGCGTGGACGTAACCGGCTTAAGTCCGGACCGCGTCGCGCGCAGCGGCATCGCCCGAACTTTTCAGAATATCCGACTCTTCCGCAACCTCACAGTCCTCGACAACGTGCTCGTTGGGCTCCACCTAAGGCGCGATGCCAACCTTGTAGAAGCCCTGCTTACCCTGCCCCGGCACAGGGCAGAGGAAGCGCAGATGGCGGCAACGGCCACACAGCTCCTTGAGGAGATCGGCCTTGCAGGCGTCTCCGACTACCGCGCCAGCGCGCTCCCTTATGGCCGGCAGCGCCGCCTAGAGATCGCGCGGGCATTGGCCACGAAACCAGCTGTCCTCCTGCTGGATGAGCCGGCAGCAGGGATGAACCCGGCAGAGACCGAGGACCTAATGCGCCTCATCACCGACATCCGCAAACGGTTCAGTCTCACCATACTCCTGATAGAGCATGAGATGAAAGTAGTGATGGGCATCTGCGAGCGCATGACCGTTCTCGACCACGGCGACACCATCGCCGAGGGGACACCCGAGGAGATCCAGCGTAACGAGAGGGTAATCAAAGCCTATCTGGGGGGCGGAGCAGTTGCTAGAGCTTAAGGATATCCAGGTGTACTACGATGGAATCCACGCCATAAAGGGAGTGTCGCTCACCGTGCCCCAGGGTGCTCTGGTCACCTTGGTGGGCTCCAACGGCGCCGGAAAGAGCACCCTACTCAGGACGATCTGCGGGCTCAAGAGGCCATCCTCCGGTGAGCTTCGCTTCAAGGAGCGAAACCTACTCGACATGAGCGTGACTCGGATAGTCCAGATGGGCATAAGCATGGTGCCTGAAGGACGACAGATCTTCCCCGACCTCACAGTCATGGAAAACCTCCGCCTCGGCGCCTATACCCGAACAGACCAGGACGGCATCGCCCATGATCAGGAGCGTGTGTTCAACCTCTTCCCGAGGCTCAAAGAACGCGCCTCTCAGAAAGGCGGAACCCTGTCCGGCGGCGAGCAGCAAATGCTCGCTATAGCCAGAGGACTCATGTCGAAACCATCGCTTCTTCTCATGGACGAACCATCGCTGGGCCTCGCCCCGATCCTCGTGGAAGAGGTGTTCCGCGTCATCGGGGAGATCCACCGAGAAGGCGTCACCGTGCTCCTGATAGAGCAGAACGCCCAGGCAGCCCTGGCCATCGCCGACTACGGCTACGTGATGGAGTCAGGAAGCATAGTCCTGCAAGGCAAGGGCGAAGACTTGCTCCACAACGAGGCGGTCCAACGCGCTTACCTGGGGCAGGACATCGGGGCGTAGGCACCCCACGTTCGCTGGAGATGTGGCCGACAGCGGGACCGGCTAAGCTATGAGTCGGTGGCGCGAGCGGTCCCGCTGTGTACACTATGTACACCGGTGAGTTGCTCGAAAGATCGGTTCAGCGCACGGATCGCGCATTCCATCAGGATATGTTCCTCGGATGTGCCGGACACGTTGCCGGCAGACTCACCCGAACGACTTCTTCCAACCGCTCCAGGCCTTCCTCAAGTATGCTGCGGGGGCATGCTAGGTTTATCCTCTGAAACCCCGCTCCCCCCGGGCCGAATATGGGGCCGTCGTCCAGCCAGACGCGGGCTTTCTCCAGTATGAGGCGATCCAGTTTGCCGGGATCAAGGCCGAATTGGGCGCAGTCCAGCCAGGCCAGGTAAGTGCCCTCAAGGGGTACCACTCTTGCCTTCGGCATGCGCTTCGCAACGAAATCCCTCAAGAACTGTAAATTGCCCTCCACGTAGTCCAGCATACTCTCAAGCCATGCTTCTCCGCCATTGTAGGCCGCGATCAGCGCTTCCAGGCCGAAGACATTCGCGCGATGAACCTTATTGGCGGCGGCAAAACAATCCCGCGTCTTCGCATCGGGGATGATGGCATACGCTGTCTGCAGTCCTGCCAGATTAAACGTCTTGCTCGGACTCATGCAAGTGATGGAGTTAGCTGCAAGCGCCTCGCTCAGAGAAGCAATCGGAACGTGTTTCTTGCCTCGATAGACGATATCGCAGTGAATCTCATCAGAAACAATCATGATGTCGTTCTCAAGACATATCTGACCCAGTCGCTTCAGCTCGTTTGTGCTCCATACCCTGCCCACGGGGTTGTGAGGACTGCACAGAATCAGCAGCTTCACTCGCGGGTCGTGCGCCTGTTCCTCAAGGTCTTCAAAGTCCATGGAGTAGTAGCCGTCCCTATAGACCAAGTTATTCGCGACACAACGCCGGCCGTTCTCCTCTATAGCGGCAAAGAATGGGTAATACACCGGCGGTTGCACAATCACCTTGTCGCC
>CAYYHF010000251.1:0-4044 GCA_964471415.1 uncultured Clostridia bacterium
AGTGGGACAGTAACAGAACTGCTCTGTGGGAGTTGGACTTCAGGCTTCGGACGGGCTTAGGTTTTCCAGCCTCAGCTTGCGCCCAACGCTCATAGCGGTGCGGCGCAGCTGATTGGCGAAGGCCGCCTGGCCGCGATCAGAAAGCCGTGGATGATACGACATGATTCATCTTGGGAATGCAGAATTCATCAAGATCGCCTTCGGCTGCAGCGCCCTCTTGACCGCGGGCGTGGCCGCTTTGCGTTTGGTTGCAGCCTTGACTCCTTCGCTGGAGACGTTGGCTGTGGCCGGATTGCTCGATGCCCTGCCCGGTGCCGTGTTGAACGGGCGCATTGTGGACGCCCTGACGCCGCTTCTTGCTCTTCTTGCTATCCTGCTATGCGCTTATCTGGTTCAGGCGCTCAACCGCTTCCTGATGCTGAAGCTGAGCATGCGATTGGAGGACCGTCTGAAGCCGGAATTCGT
This sequence comes from uncultured Clostridia bacterium, assembly GCA_964471415.1. Lineage (GTDB taxonomy): Bacteria > Bacillota > DTU025 > DTU025 > DTU025 > UBA5389. The sequence goes on from CAYYHF010000251.1 coordinate 466, forward strand.
TGCGAAGGTCAGTCGTTTGGCCTATGAGCATATCGAAGACGATGAGACCTACGATCTGCTGGAACGTGTAGGCGCGGATCTGCCGGGCGCCGTGGCGGGCGGGTTTGCGAATCTCTTGGGTCTGGCTGAGATAAGCCTGCGCGTTCTGGGTCCTGTCTTGATCATCGGTCGGTCTTCTGTGCCGGCTGCGCTCGCCTGCCTACTCCTGATCATCCCGGTCGCGATTCTCGCTCAGAGAAGCGGCGCTGAAGCCTATCAGGCCGGCGCCCAGGTCGCGCCTCACGCCAGAAAGGCCAGATACCTAAAGTCCCTCATGTCCTCAAGAGAAGCTGCCTATGAGCGTAAGCTGTTTGGATTCGGCGCGAAAATCAACGAGTACTGGAACGACGAGATGCGCCGGAAGATAGCTACGGACTACAGTGCGGACAAGAAGATCTTCATCAGGGCCAAGAGCATCAGCGGCCTGTTCACACTGCTTTTGTCTGTCATCGCCCTGGTCCTTCTGATGGTCGTCAGAGAGAACCTGATGACGGCAGGTGTCTATATAAGCCTGATCATCGCTTTCTCTCGTCTGATTCATACCCTGTCGTGGCAGCTCTCGGACTTGCTGAAGGAGCACACCAAGAAACGTCTGTACCTGGAAGACCTTAGCCGATTTCATCGGCTTGAAGAGGTGCCGGGAAGTGACACCGTCCCGGACAAACGCATTCTCGATATGCCCTTTGAGAGTCTGGTTTTCGATCATGTCAGCTTCGCGTATCCCGGGTCTGACAGAGAGGTTCTGCATGACTTGTGTCTCGCCGTCTACCCAGGTAAGCAGTACGCGTTCGTAGGCCAGAACGGGTGCGGGAAGTCCACGGTCATCAAGCTCCTTACCGGGCTCTACGATGACTACAGCGGTCGGATTCTGCTGAACGGTCGGGATATCAGGTCGTTTTCCGCCGCCGAGATAAAGGCGTATTTCGCTGTCGTCTATCAAGACTATGGCAAGTATCAGCTGCCGGTGAGAGAACAGCTGCAGCTGGGCAATGCGGATGTTGCCGATCTGGAGATCGCGGCCCTGCTTGAGCAGACAGGTCTGGCGCAGAAGGTGGGATCGCTTCCCCTGGGCGCCGACACCCCTTTGGGTAAGCTCGAATCTGGCAGTGCGGATCTTTCTGAAGGACAGTGGCAGCGGCTGACTTTGGCCAGAGCCTACGGAAGGCAGGCCAAGCTCTTGGTGCTGGACGAACCTGCGGCGGCCCTTGACGCTCTGGCTGAGAGCCGGATCTATCGCGTTATCCGCGATATCGGCGCCAGACGGTGTACGACTACCTTGTATGTTACCCACCGCCTGGCTGCGGCCAGATCCGCCGATGAGATCATCGTGATGAAGGACGGTCGGATCATCGAACAGGGCACGCATGCCGCCCTGCTCGCCAGGGACTCCTACTATGCCCAGATGTTCAATACGCAGCGGAAATGGTACCTGAGAGGGCAGGTGGCCCAAGCATGAGGCTCGCAGAAGAAGATGGCTTTGTGCAGATTGCCCGCAAGGCGATGACATTGGTCTTTCGGGTATCGCCCGGCCTTTTTGTGCTCGAATACGCAGTCACAGTTCTGGATGCACTGTTGCTCGTGTTGACGACTGTGGCTCTTCGGGATTTCTTCGAACACGTGACCGGGCTCGCGGCCGGATCGGTTTCGTCTGGCTCGGCCTTGATGTCGTTACTTCTGTTCGCCCTGCTGAAGGTGGCAGATGAAGCGATCGACGGAGTCGCCAATTTCATCGGTGAGTATTACGCCGGCAAGAGCGGCCAGGTGATGATGAACGAGCTGAACCTGAAGGCGGAGAGGCTGGACGCGCTGAGCTTTGAGGACCCTCAGATTCTGAACCAACTGGACCAGGCCTATCGCGGAGCCTACAACGTACGCAATCTTGTCCATGTCCTGATGGACATTGCCTGCCTGTATATTCCGTATTTCGTCTTCATGGGAGTCTTCCTGCGGCGTGCGGAGCCAATGCTTCCCTTGATATTGCTGCTGGTCTTCGTTCCGGTGCTTGCCTCCCATTTTCTGCGCTCCAGATACTACACGCGGCTCGATGACCGCACTGTCGTGCTGCGCCGCAAGGAAGAGCACTACAAGGAATGCCTGACGGCCAGAGCGTTCTTCAAGGAAACCAGGACGCTGGGCGCCGGAGCTTTCTTCCTGTCCCGGTACATCCAGGCTTTCAAGAATACCCAAGAGCTGCGTTACCAGACCGAGCTCAAGAGTCAGGGCGTTGCGATCGCCGCGAACGCGCTTACGCTGGCAGGATATACGGGTAGTCTGGCGATTCTCGTTTCGCTCCTAACGCGGGGGAGGATTACCGTTGGCTCATTCTCGGCCATCCTGGCGGCGATGCTTGAGATGTTTGCCATGATGACGGAGGTTCTAGATAACAGGCTGGGCGAGTTGTCTGCAGGCCTAGGACAGATCCGCAAGTACTTCAGGTTCCTCGACCTGCCGGAGCAGGAGTATGGCCGTATGCACATCGACGAACGGAAGGATATCGTGTTCGAAGGAGTCAGCTTCACTTACCCCGGCGCTGAGCGCCCGGCCCTTGCCGGCATTTCTCTGCGCATAGCCGCCGGAGAAACGCTCGCCATCGTTGGTGAAAACGGTTCGGGGAAGACAACGTTGGCCAAACTGATCTTGGGCTTGTACCGGCCGAATCAGGGCCGGATCTGGGTGGGCGAGGTTCCCTTAAGGGAGTTGGCCTCAGCTAGCGCCTACAAGAACGCCTCCTGCGTGTTTCAGGATTTCCAGCGTTACCAGCTATCGCTGAGGGATAATGTCGCCATCAGCGACTTCGCCAAGCTGAGCGCCTCAAGTGATGCCGAGATCCAGGATGCCCTGGCGTCGGCCGGGTTTCGCGCCGATGACCAACAGATGACGCAGGGCCTGGACACGCTCATAAGCAAGGAATTCGGAGGAACCGACCTGTCGCGCGGCGAATGGCAACGCCTGTCCATTGCCCGGGCCTACTATAGGTCTCATCAGCTCATTGTGCTGGACGAGCCAACGGCCGCCATCGATCCGTTTGAGGAAGACCGCATCTACCGCGACTTCATGAGACTGAAGAAGAACCACACTGCCGTCATCATCACGCACCGCCTGGGCGCAGTGCGCCTGGCCGACCGCATCCTGGTGCTCAAGGAGGGCCGAATAGCAGGCATCGGAACCCACGATCGACTCCTGGACGAGTCGCAATACTACCGCAGACTCTGGACGGCCCAGAGCAGGTACCTGCAGTAGAAAGGCGTGTATCGATGAAGGAGTCGCCTTCAGGACGGTGGTGGCGCTCAACACCGACCTGGACCGGTTCCTGTCCGAGATCGATCGGGCAGTGCTGTGAACTCGCGCCGGCTGTCAATCCCCGCGAGGCGCCCTCGAAGAGGCTCTCGAGCCAGGCGCAAAGCCCCGGGCCTCTCGCGGCGCACTCCAGCCTTACGTTGACATCTCGGTCCGGTTGAGCTCAAGAGGTCAGCTTCGACGAGATAGTATCGAGGACTTGTTCTGCCATCGAGATCGCCATCTGAGCGTCCGCCGACACAA
>CAYYHF010000252.1:0-3993 GCA_964471415.1 uncultured Clostridia bacterium
GTGTTGTTCGCATTGCTGACATGGCCATCGCTGTTACAGCCGCTGCCGCTGCAGGCAGGTCCTGCGACATCATATATGCTGAGCGGCCGCCTAAGCAGCGGTTTCGCGCAGGCCTGAGCTGGCGTGCGCTCCCAGGAGGCGCCCTGCCCGGGCGCGCTTTCGCCCTGGCAGGTGCTGTGAACCGGAAGCACGTCGACGTGTGCGAACTGGCCGGGCGCAGATGCTGCGGCAATGCGCGGCGCCAGGCATTCCAGCTCATACAGGTTTGGCCCAACACAGTCGTGCCTCAGCACACGCGCTGTCTCCAGATAAGGCATGTCTACTCCTCCAATCTACCAACCATGAGCATCGGACAACGCTTACATGCGCGAGGACACTTCCGCAATAATCCTGTTGGAACAGAAGCCGGAACCGCATTCCGCCTATCGCTGCGGGCAGTCTCCGGTGTGCCCAACCACGTACCCGTCCTGCGCGACTATCCGGCCGGCTACTATGGTCATGCACGGCCAGCCTGCGAGCTCCATGCCCTTAAACGGGGTGTTCTTGCCGCGAGAGTAGAACTTGCGCGGGTTTACAGTACGCGCGAGATCGGGATCTATTATGGTGACATCTGCAGGCGCGCCGGGGGTCAAGGTGCCGCGATACAGTGCAGCCTGGCCGGTTGCCTGGCCGGCTGCATGTCCGGCTGGATGTCCGGACGCGATGATACGGGCCGGTCCGGTGGTAAAGAGGCTCACCATCTTGGCCAAATCCAGCAGTCCTGGACGGACAAGCCTGTCCATGATCACCGCGATGGCGGTCTCGATTCCGGATATGCCGAAGGATGCCAGACCGTATTCGCAGTCTTTGCTTTCGATGTGATGGGGCGCGTGGTCGGTGGCGATACAGTCCACCAAACCCGATGCGAGCGCCTCGCGCAGCGCCTGCACGTGTTCTTCGGAGCGCAGGGGCGGATTCACTTTGGTGTCGGTGTCGTAGGAGCCGACGACCTCATCGGTCAGGGCAAGGTGGTGCGGGGTGACTTCGCATGTGACCGCAAGCCCCATGTCTTTAGCCTGCCTCACGGCGTCCAGCGCGCCTTTGGTGGACACGTGGCATATGTGCAGCCGACCGCGGGTGAGGCGCGATAGGATGATGTCGCGCGCGACCATGATCTCTTCGGCCTCAGCCGGGATTCCCTTCAGGCCGTAGACTGTGGAGTAATACCCTTCGTGCATCTGCCCATCGGACAGGCCGGCGTCTTCGCAATGCGAGAAGACGGGGATGTCGAACAGGCGCGAATACTCTAGAGCGTGGCGCATCACGTCTGAGCGCATCACCGGCCTTCCATCGTCTGACACCGCAACGCATCCCGCCGCCGCAAGTTCGCCCATCTCGGCCAGCTCTTCGCCGGCCTGTCTCTTGGTGATGGCGCCGATGGGGAGCACGTTGACCAGGCCCACCTCCTGCGCGCGCCGTCTCACGAATCCGGCAACGGCGCCGTTGTCGATGACTGGGTTGGTGTTGGGCATGCAGCAGATCGTGGTGAAGCCGCCTGCGGCTGCGGCGCGCGAGCCAGAAGCGATGTCTTCCTTGTACTCATACCCCGGTTCGCGCAGGTGCGCGTGAAGATCGATGAACCCGGGGCACACGATCTTGCCGCGACAGTCTACGATTGCATCGGGATCTGCCTGCGCATCTTCGGGGATGTCTCCCATAGCGGCTATCTTTCCGTCTTCGATCAACACGTCCAGCACTCCATCTATACCGTTAGCTGGGTCGATGACGCGCCCGCCCTCAAGCAGCAATCTCATCTCTTCGGCCTCCCATCATCAGGAACAAGAGCGCCATTCGCACGGCTACTCCGTTGGTTACCTGTTCGTTTATGACTGCGATTTCGCTGTCGGCGATGTCGGTGGATATCTCAACACCCCTGTTGATGGGGCCCGGGTGGAGCACGATTGCATCGTCGGCGGCCAGGCTGAGGTGCTCGGGGCGCAGCATGTAGAGTTCCGAATACTCTTCGAGCGAGGGGAACAGGCCGATCTGCTGCCGCTCGCGCTGGATGCGCAGCACGTTGATTACGTCCGCGTCCCGAATTGCGTCCTCAAGGTCGAAGCAGACCTTTACGCCCAGGCGGTCTAGGCCGGGCGGGATCATTGTGGGCGGCCCTCCTACGCGTATCTCGCAGCCGAACTTGGCGAGGCCGTATATGTTGGACCTGGCCACCCGGCTGTGGAGTATGTCGCCGAGAATCGCCACGCGCAGACCGGCGAGACGGCCTTTGTGCTCGCGGATGCTGAACATGTCCAGGAGCGCCTGGGTGGGGTGTTCGTTGGTCCCATCGCCCGCGTTGATAACTCGCATCGAGGTGTTCTGAGCCACGTAGTGGGGGGCGCCGGTCATAAAGTGGCGCATTACCAGAATGTCGGGGCCCATCATCTCCAGGGTCTTGATGGTATCGCGGAGTGTTTCGCCCTTCTGAACGCTGCTGGTGGACACTGCGAGGTTGGACGTGTCGGCGCTCAGGTATTTGCCGGCGAGTTCGAATGAGGTCCTGGTGCGGGTGGAGTTTTCGTAGAAGACGGTGATCATGCCCTTGCCGCGGAGTGTGGGCACTTTCTTGATATCGCGTTGGATGATATCTTTCATGGGAATTGCGGTATTCAGGATCAACTCGATCTCTTCGCGGCTCACATCCTTAAGGCCCAACAGATCCTTACGTCTGTCGAATTGAGTGCTTTTTGCGCTGATTCCCATTACTGCGGCCTCCTTATCCCCGGGGGCTGCAGGATGGCCAGGGCAGCCAGCGCGCTACTATGCGCGGGATGACTTCCGGTTCCCTTGCCAGCCTCACGGGACTAGTTTAAAGGGACGGGATTTGGATGCGATGAACGAGCTTGCGAAACAGGCTCGCAGAGCAAACCTATCCAATAAGTTCCTGGATAGTCACCTTATCGTCGCCGTCTATCTCGCGGACGCACACCGACACTACCTCCTCCTGGCTCGTTGGGACGTTCTTGCCAACGAAGTCCGGCTTGATGGGCAGCTCGCGATGGCCGCGGTCGATCAGCACCGCAAGCTGGATCCGCTTGGGCCTGCCCAGATCGATCAGGGCGTCCAGCCCGGCGCGGACGGTCCGCCCGGTGTAGATCACGTCATCTACGAGTATGATGCTCATGCCCGTGATGTCGAAGTGGACTTCAGTTCGGTGAACCAGCGGTTGACTGGCCAATGCGGTCAGGTCGTCTCTGTAGAGTGTGATGTCGAGAACGCCCACTGGAGGCCTGACTCCCTCGATGGATTCGATAAGGTCGGCCAGCCTGAAGGCGAGCGGGCCGCCTCTGCGCCTGATGCCCACCACGCCCACGCCCTGCACGCCCTTGTTCGCCTCGATGATCTCGTGGGCGATGCGGGTAAGGGCGCGCTTCATGCTCATTTCATCCATGATCTGATTCTTGTCGCGCAGCTTCACAGGACTTGCAGCCTCCCATCCTTGAATGAAAAAGCCTGCCGCGAGCCGTAAGGCCGGGCAGGCATCATCCACCGATACCGAGTTCCTGCGGGTTCCTGGGGGAGGGATCCACCCCGGACTGAGCTCCTGCAGGATAGCCGCATCGCCCTTGTCGGCCTCACGGGACCAACTTAAAGGTCAAGCCGAGAATGTGCTTGGTCGCTCGCTACAATGATAGTCGATGGCGTTGCGCGCGTCAACACAAATTCGCCGGCGAATCAGGAAACCGTCAGACTCCCTCCCTGAAAGGCAGGCAGTGCGGGATCGACTATCTGCTCGATTCGCGGCACGTAGAGACAGAAGCATCGCGAAAACCGGGGAATCCCAAAGGCCAGCTAAAGGCGCTTTGCGCAGCAACCTGCCAGCTCACAGCCGTATACATCCGTTGCGGGCGGGCGCGGACGGAGCAAATGCAGACGAGGTGACGAGTCGTGGCATTCTGCCCATATCTCTGTCCCCTCCGCGTGCCCGCCAGGTTCGATTTCGGCCCCGAAAACGAG
>CAYYHF010000253.1:0-3982 GCA_964471415.1 uncultured Clostridia bacterium
ATGCCACCTTCGACATGTTGAAAAGCGCCGGCCTCGGTTTCTGCTGTGTAGACGAACCCAGGCTTCGAGGGCTCTTCCCGCCGCTCGCGGTGTACACTTCAACGCCGGCGTATGTCAGGTTCCACGGCAGAAATGCTTCTGCATGGTGGAATCATGCCGATCCATCGGAACGCTACAATTACCTGTACGCGCAGGGTGAGTTGCTGGAATGGGTCCCGAAAATCCGGGGCCTCGCCGCCAAGGCCAAACAAACGTTCGTGTTCTTCAATAACTGCCACGCCGGTCAGGCCGCGACCAACGCAGAGATGATGCAGTCGCTGCTTGGCCTGATCTAGACAAGGAGGAGATCCAGATGCCCATATTCGAATACAAGTGCAAGCAGTGCGGACACAGATTCGAGGAGCTCGTCATGGGTTGCTGCGCCAAAGTCAAATGCCCCGACTGCGGCAGCGAGCAGGTAGACAAACTGCTCTCGTCGTTCGGATTCAAAGCCGGCTCAGGTTTCAAGTCATCCGGCGGCGACTCATGCGGCTCCTGCAGCGGCGGATCGTGCAGCACCTGCGGTCACTAACAGCGCTCCGCCGCGCACTGAGGCCCGAACGCGCGCCCCGCGCACACACGCCTGGTGCGTAACGCCATAGGTCGTTCTTTGGGGGCGCGCCTTTTCACACGCATACAAGTTAACATAATGTGCATTATGCGACGTTCCGCGTTTATCGAGAACCGACCGGCATCCGGCGATTCCGGCATAGCAAGCCCCCTCCTATCCGCTCCAACTACGATGATAGCGACTGGCGAGCCGCTAATCCACGGACGAAGACGATAATCTGCGCCCCACATCCAGCTGTTCATCGGCCGGCGCCAGAAGGGCCTGCCCCGGGCGTATCCTCGCGTTCTCCAGTTGGTTCAGCTCGGATATGCTGTGGACCACCCTGCGAAGGTCGGCGCCGTTGCCTGAGACTCTACGGGCAATGCCCCAGATGGTATCTCCCGGTTGCACCGTCACGGTTATCGTAGTTGGAGCCGATGAAGGAGCTCTGCGCGGCTTCAGGGGAAACGCCCGGTTCAGAGCTGCGGCAACAAGCACAACACCGCAAAGGCCAAACACAACTACTTCGAACTTGAGCTGAAAAGAGCACGACTCTTCGGCGGCCTTGCGGGACTCGCGCGGCGCTCCGGACGGCCTCTGACACGCGATTCGGCGAGCTTCCATCATAAGGATCCCCCTCCTGGGCAAACATACGTTCTATGGGTAAGTCCACCTTATCAGAACATCTGTTCTGTGTCAAGCCCCCGGCCGAACGAATGTTTGCAGGGCCAAATCGCTTGTGGTATACTGTCGGTGGCAGAAAGGAGTTGGTCGGCTTGTCATCGCTAAGCGCTAGGGAAAGGCAGGTTCTCCAGCACATCGCCGGCGAAATCGAGGTTCGTGGGTATCCGCCGTCCGTGAGGGAAATCGGCGAGGCGGTAGGCCTCAAGTCCAGCTCCACCGTGCACGGCTATCTGTCATCGCTTGAGCGCAAGGGCTACATTCGGCGCGATCCGGCCAAACCTCGCGCTATCGAAGTCCTGCTCGGGCCGGATCAGCTGCCTCCGCCCACGAGAGATGTAATGAACGTACCCATAGTAGGGCGAGTCACTGCAGGCCAGCCCATCCTGGCCGTGGAGAACATCGACGACTACTTCCCTCTTCCCCGCTCCTTGGCGGGGGAGGCCGAATCGTTCATGCTGAGAGTCTCAGGCGAGAGCATGGTGGGCGCCGGCATCCTCGATGGCGATTATGTGATTGTCCGAAAGCAACAGGCAGCGACCAATGGCGAAATCGTTGTGGCCATGATCGACGACGAGGCCACCGTCAAGCGTCTGTTCCGAGAAGACGGACGGGTTAGGCTGGAGCCCGATAACCCACTCTACGAGCCGATCATCAGCGACAGCGTGACGGTGCTGGGAAAGGTAATAGGCTTGGTGCGCAAGATCCACTGAGGCCGGACGCCGATCGGGCAGCGCCGCGCCTCCGTCCGGCATCCGGCGCGATGCGTTGTACAAAACAAATCGACGCGCCTACATGCGCGCCGCCTTTTGGTCCCGGGCATCTCGAATTGCCCTTCGATCTATCCCAACGGCCTTGAAAAAGACCTCCAGAGCCTGCTTCTTGCCGCGTGCATCGGGCTTGCCGAACTCGGGTTCATCGTGAAGGGGCGGAAGCTCATTGTACCATCCTATCGCTTGCTCAACCGCTCCGGACACACCGGATTCCCCGATAGCCTCGATCAGCTTGTCGTACTGTTCACGTCGCGCCGTTGCCTGAGCCGCCCAAAAGTCGGGATTGCCAGTGAGGTTGCTCGCAAGGAAATCCTGCTTTGCGATGCTTCGAAACCGTTCAAGCCCTCGCAGAACATCCTCACGTGCCAGATGTATCATCTTACCATTCCCCCGTCTCCTTTTGATGGATAGTACCGATTGGCCGGTCAAGTACTTGTTCGCTACGGATACGCCGATTCCTTCTGCAAAGCATGTGCCGTCACGACAACAAAACAGGGCGGCCCGAAATCACCGGCCGCCCAGCCCGACTTGCCCGTTCATCGAACTCACACGTTAACGCCGATTATCCCTCCAAGCATCGACAGGATGACGATTGACGCGCCCCGCGTCAGCACTGACGCCGCGCTCATGGGCTCGCGAATGACGGCCGCTGACACCAGGAGGATGAGCCCAAGATAGGCCAGGCCGACTATGAGGCCGTTCCTCCCGCCCCTCTCCCCCGCCCTCCTGCCCACATACAGGCCGCCGATCCCGGCACTGAGATATCCTATGACGGGTATCGCGGTTTCGATCACGGCGGGGCTGAACGTGAACATCGTTGCCAAAACCCCTCCAATCGCAGACAGCGCCAGCGTAGCGAGGAAACTGACCCCGCAACCGAGCACAACCAGCCTCCAGACGGGGATCTGCGCCCGGTCGCTATCGCGCCTGGGAGCCCCGGCCCTCATGCACTGCGCACCTCCTCGGTAGCATGCCTCTACTGGAAGACTATTAGGCCCCGCCCCCGGATATTCTTCCCGTAGATGCGCCCTGCCCCGTTACCTGATGCGCTCCAGCACCTGCTGCATGTCGGCCCATACATCCTTCTTCCTGCCCGGATCGCGAAGAAGCGCTGCAGGATGGAAGGTGGGCATTATCATGATGCCGCCGCGTTCGATCCATTTTCCGCGCATCCTCGTAATGTAGGCACGTGGATCGATCAAAGCCTTTAGCGCGGTGGCTCCCAGAATGACTATTACCTCCGGCCTGATCAACTCGATTTGGCGCGCAAGATACGGAAGGCAGGCACGGACCTCGTCCGGCTCAGGCTCGCGATTGTGAGGAGGTCTGCATTTCACTACGTTTCCTATGAACACCTCTTCGCGCGCAAGACCCATCGCTGCGATAAGCCTGTCGAGCATACGCCCGGCCGCCCCCACAAACGGTCGCCCCTGCTCGTCTTCGTCCGCGCCGGGGCCTTCGCCGATCCACATTATCCGCGCGCGGGGATGGCCTTCGCCCGGCACCGCGTTCTTTCGCATCGCGCCCAACTTGCAGAGCCTGCACTCCTTCACTACTCGCGCCACTGCCTCCAGATCGTCGAGGTCGTCACGTCGATCCGTCTTGGGCCACAACTCGCGAGGCTCAGCCGACTCAGGCTCCAGTCGCCACCGAGCGTGAAAATCGAGTCGAGTATCTCCCGCATTGCGCGCAATATCGTCGAATAACTGCAACTGCTTCTCGTCCGACACGGCCCATCTCCCCCCCAATTTGCCCGTATTCATTATGCCACACACGCCAAGTTCCTTCCACCAGCTCACCCACGGATCCAAAATCTCAGGCTCAAGAGCGTTTGACAGCTGTGGGCCCATGTTCTATACTATGGGTGTGTCGAACACGGACACGAGGTCGAGGTGTAGCGCAGTTTGGTAGCGCGCTTGGTTCGGGACCAAGAGGCCCC
>CAYYHF010000254.1:0-3980 GCA_964471415.1 uncultured Clostridia bacterium
CCAAAAGTCATTGAGGTCCGCGCTATTCGTTATGCCCGGGAATCATACAAGGAAGCAGGGTGGATTGCATGGGCATTGCCGAGAGACCGATGGTGCGCAAGAGGATATCGTTTTCTAGAATTAAGGATGTTCTTGAGGTTCCCAACCTCATTGAGATCCAGCAGAAGTCCTACCAGTGGTTTCTGGAAGAGGGCCTGCTCGAGACGTTTCGCGACATCTCGCCAGTGCAGGATTTCACGGGAAACCTCGCCCTTGAGTTCACCGGATACTCGCTCGGGTCGCCCAAGTACACAGAGGACCAATGCAAACAGCGGGATGTAACCTACGCGGCTCCGCTCAAAGTGAAGGTGCGGCTGATCAACAACGATACGCGCGAGGTCAAGGAGCAGGAAGTCTTTATGGGCGATTTCCCTCTGATGACCGAAACGGGTACCTTCATCATAAACGGGGCTGAACGGGTCATTGTCAGTCAGCTGGTGCGGTCGCCGGGAACCTATTTCGACATGGCAAAGGACGCTTCCGGCAAGACGCTCTACAGCGCGTCCATAATACCTAACCGCGGCGCCTGGTTGGAGTTTGAGACGGATTCCAACGGGATTGTGTACGTGCATGTAGACCGGACGCGGAAGATACCTGTGACGGTTCTTCTGAGGGCGCTTGGATTCGGTTCGACGCAGCGTATTATGGAAGCATTCGGCGAGAACGACTTCATCGCGAGAACGCTGGAGCGCGATAACACCAACGACGAGGAAGAGGCTTTGGTCGAGATCTACAAGAGGCTTCGTCCGGGCGAGCCGCCTGCTGTGGAGAGCGCCAGGTCTCTGTTTGAGTCGCTGTTTTACGATCCCAAGCGGTACGACCTCGGAGGCGTTGGGCGTTACAAACTCAACAAGAAACTCGAGCTCGCCGACAGACTGATCGGCAAGACCTTGTCGAGGGGCCTGATCGAAGACGATGCTCTGGGGCAGATCGGAGCGGGCCCTGTTGTTGACCCCAACACCGGGGAGGTGCTGGGGGTCCTGGTCAACTCCGGCGCTAGCGAAATCGCAAGTCGCGAGGCCGTGGACCATGTCCTTTTCGAGGCGCCGCGCGCAGGCGAGAAGATCACGGCGCGCAGAGCAGAGGCGGTCCGGGCGATCGAGCGGTCCAGGCATCTCACCGAAGCCTATGTACTCGATCCTGACGGCAAGGAGGCCAAGATTCTGGGCAATGGCTATCTGGCGTCCGATGTCAAGGTGATAACGCCCGCCGACATCGTGGCTGCAGTCAACTACTTGGTCAATTTGCAGCACGGGATCGGCGTGACCGACGACATCGACCATCTGGGCAACCGTAGGCTCAAGTCCGTGGGCGAGCTGCTGCAGAACCAGTTCCGGATAGGACTGTCGCGTATGGAGCGTGTCATACGCGAGCGCATGACTATTCAGGACGTAGAGGCCGTCACCCCGCAGGCGCTCATTAACACCAGGCCTGTAGTGGCAGCTGTAAAGGAATTTTTTGGGTCGAGCCAGCTGTCGCAGTTCATGGACCAGACCAACCCGTTGGCGGAGCTGACGCATAAGAGACGCCTATCGGCGTTGGGGCCGGGAGGACTGTCGCGCGAGAGGGCAGGTTTCGATGTTCGCGATGTGCATCACTCCCACTACGGCAGGATGTGCCCGATTGAGACCCCTGAAGGACCCAACATCGGCCTCATCGGGTCGCTGTGTACTTATGCGCGGATCAATGAGTACGGTTTCATCGAGACGCCCTATCGAAAGGTCAACGAGGGCAAGGTCACAAGCGAGATCCAGTATCTCACGGCCGATGCTGAAGACAGATACACAATCGCACAGGCAAACGAGCGCTTAGAGGACGATGGGAGTTTTGTCAATCCCAAGGTTACGTGCCGCCTGAGGGACGACATTGTTATCGTCTCGCCTGAACAGGTGGACTTCATGGACGTCTCCCCCAAGCAGCTGGTGTCGATTGCTACCGCGCTCATCCCGTTCCTGGAGAACGATGACGCCGGGCGCGCGCTGATGGGTTCGAACATGCAGCGCCAGGCTGTACCGCTCATCCGAACAGAGGCGCCGTTTGTGGGCACCGGTATGGAGCTGAAGGCGGCTGTTGACTCAGGCGTGGTGCTCTCGGCCAAGCGGGCCGGAACGGTGGAACGCGTCAGCGCGGATTTCGTCAGAGTGCGCAGGGACGATGGCGAACTGGACCACTACAACCTCATGAAATTCGCGCGCTCTAACCAGGGCACCTGTATGAACCAACGGCCGACTGTCAGAGAAGGGCAGCGCGTGGAGGTGGGCGATGTGTTGGCCGATGGCCCGTCCACCGACCAGGGCGAAATGGCTCTAGGGCGGAATGTGTTAGTGGCGTTCATGCCCTGGGAAGGCTGCAACTACGAGGACGCGATACTCATATCCGAGCGCTTGGTGAGCGACGATGTATTCACGTCCATTCATGTTGAGGAGTACGAGTCTGAGGCGCGCGACACTAAGCTGGGTCCGGAGGAGATAACCCGCGACATCCCCAACGTGGGCGAAGACGCCCTGAAGGATCTGGACCACGAGGGGATCATCCGCGTGGGCGCCGAGGTTCGCACCGGCGACATCCTGGTGGGAAAGGTCACGCCCAAGGGCGAGAGCGAGCTCACGCCTGAGGAACGACTGCTCCGGGCGATTTTCGGCGAGAAAGCGCGCGATGTGCGCGACACTTCTCTGAAAGTGCCTCACGGCGAAGCCGGCAAGGTAGTCGCGGTACACGTGTTTTCGCGCGAAAACGGCGATGAACTGGGACCGGGTGTCAACAAACTGGTGCGCGTGTATGTGGCCCAGAAGCGCAAGATCTCTGAGGGCGACAAGATGGCCGGCCGCCATGGCAACAAGGGCGTTATAGCTAAGATCCTGCCGGTGGAGGATATGCCGTTCCTCCCTGATGGACGCCCGATACAGATAGTCTTGAACCCGCTGGGAGTCCCATCGAGGATGAACATCGGGCAAGTGCTCGAGACGCATCTGGGATGGGCTTCCGCTACGCTTGGCATGCACATTGCCACGCCGGTTTTCGATGGGGCGCGCGAGGATGATGTTTTCGAATATCTAGGCAAGGCCGGTCTGCCCCAAAACGGCAAGATGGTGCTCTACGATGGCAGGACGGGAGAACGCTTCGATCGCGAGGTCACTGTGGGCTATGCTTATCTGATGAAGCTTCTGCACCTCGTGGATGACAAGATCCATGCCCGTTCCACCGGGCCTTATTCCCTTGTCACCCAGCAACCTCTCGGCGGCAAGGCCCAATTCGGCGGGCAGCGTTTCGGAGAAATGGAGGTCTGGGCGCTGGAGGCTTACGGCGCGGCCTACACCCTTCAGGAACTGCTCACAGTGAAGTCCGACGACATCGCGGGCCGCGTCAAGACCTACGAGGCGATAGTCAAGGGCGACAACGTGCCTGAGCCAGGAGTGCCGGAGTCCTTTAAGGTCCTCATTAAGGAACTGCAGAGCCTGTGCCTGGACGTCAGGGTGATGTCCGACGACGAACACGAGATTGAGATCCGAGAAGCCGATGATGATATCGAGGGCACGGCGCGGGAACTCGGGATCGACATAGGCGACAGGTCAAACAGAATAGACCGGGTGGGCCGCGGATACGAGCAGCCGGAAGAGGCTGATGAGGGCGGCGAGGGCGATGAGGGCGACGATGCCGAGGGAGCGGACGTGGCTGACGAGGACGAAGAGACCGGCGATAGCATAGATCTGGAGCCCGCGGGCGAAGAAGGGGGAGAGGCGGATGCTTGACGTCAATGATTTCGACCGAATCAGGATAGGGATGGCATCCCCGGAACAGATACGTGGGTGGTCGAGCGGCGAGGTCAAGAAGCCTGAGACCATTAACTACCGCACTCTCAAGCCCGAACGCGAGGGACTCTTCTGCGAGAAGATATTCGGACCCCAGCGTGACTGGGAGTGCCACTGCGGGAAGTACAAGCG
>CAYYHF010000255.1:0-3967 GCA_964471415.1 uncultured Clostridia bacterium
ATCACAGTTTATGGACCAGACGAACCCACTTGCCGAGTTGACGCACAAACGGCGTCTTTCTGCGTTGGGACCAGGGGGTCTCTCACGCGAGCGAGCGGGCTTCGAGGTCCGCGACGTACATCACTCCCACTACGGACGTATGTGTCCAATTGAGACCCCAGAGGGTCCGAATATCGGGCTCATTGGTAGTCTGTGCACTTACGCGCGAATCAATGAGTACGGCTTTATCGAGACGCCCTATAGACGTGTAGACCAGGGGCGCATTTCCGATGAGATCGTATACCTGACTGCTGATGAAGAGGATAACTACGTCGTGGCCCAGGCCAATGAGCCCTTTGACGACAATGGACACTTCTTGCATCCAAGGGTTTCGGCGCGCTATATGGACAAAATCGTAATCGTTCCGGCTGATGAGATCGACTTCATGGATGTCTCGCCCAAGCAACTCGTATCTATTGCCACGGCGCTGATTCCTTTTCTGGAAAACGATGACGCCTCCCGGGCCCTCATGGGATCCAACATGCAGCGACAGGCCGTGCCCTTGCTGAGAAGTGACGCACCCTACGTTGGCACAGGCATGGAGTTCAAGTCGGCCGTTGACTCTGGCGCTGTCATTCTCGCCAAAGAAGACGGCGTGATAGAGCGGGTGAGTGCCTGCGAGATCGTGCTCAGAGGTGATTCGGGCCAGGAGCATCGCTACCGGCTTACCAAATTTGCGCGTTCAAACCAAGGTACCTGCATCAACCAGCGGCCCACCTGCCAGCACGGACAGCGAGTACGAAAGGGCGAAATGCTAGCCGATGGTCCGTCTACAGATCAGGGCGAGTTGGCCTTGGGGCGCAATGTGCTCTGCGCTTTCATGCCTTGGGAAGGTTATAACTACGAGGACGCTATTCTGATCAGCGAGAAACTCGTCAAGGAAGATGTCTTCACATCAATTCACATCGAGGAATACGAGGCGCAAGCTCGTGACACCAAGCTGGGTTCAGAAGAGATCACTCGAGACATCCCCAATGTGGGCGAAGACGTTCTCAAAGACCTCAACGATGATGGCATTATCCGCATCGGTGCTGAGGTACGCCCCGGCGATATACTGGTCGGAAAGGTGACGCCAAAGGGTGAGACCGAGCTCACGGCTGAAGAGCGGCTCTTGAGGGCCATCTTCGGGGAGAAGGCCCGAGAGGTGCGCGACACCTCACTGCGGGTTCCCCATGGCGAGGGTGGTGTCGTCGTCGATGTTCGCGTCTTCTCCCGGGAGAACGGGGACGAGCTTTCCCCCGGTGTTAACCGATTGGTGCGAGTCTATATAGCGCAGAAACGCAAGATATCTGAAGGCGACAAGATGGCTGGTCGACACGGCAACAAGGGTGTTGTTGCTCGTATTATGGCTGAGGAAGATATGCCATTTCTCCCAGACGGTACACCTGTCGAGATCGTCCTAAACCCCCTTGGGGTCCCCTCCCGTATGAATCTCGGGCAGGTGTTGGAAACCCATCTCGGGTTAGCGGCCAAGGCGATGGGTATCTATGTCGCTACACCAGTTTTCGACGGTGCGACTGAGAAGGAAATTGACGAGCTCTTGCGTAAGGCAGGTCAGCCAGTCGACGGAAAGTCCATCCTCTATGATGGACGTACAGGTGAGCCCTTCGACAACAGAGTTACGGTGGGTTACATCTATATGTTGAAGCTCCTGCATCTCGTGGACGACAAAATCCATGCTCGGTCAACAGGCCCCTATTCACTGGTTACCCAACAGCCGCTTGGCGGCAAGGCCCAGTTCGGCGGCCAGCGTTTCGGTGAGATGGAAGTGTGGGCCCTCGAAGCGTATGGGGCTGCCTATACGTTGCAGGAGCTACTTACTGTGAAATCTGACGACGTAGTCGGTCGTGTCAAGACCTACGAAGCCATCGTCAAGGGCGAGAACGTACCGGAACCCGGAGTCCCGGAGTCCTTCAAGGTACTGATCAAGGAACTGCAGAGTCTGGCCCTCGATGTCCGCGTGCTCGCGGATGAGACCACGGAGATCGAGATTCGAGAAGAAGAAGAGGACATCAGCGAGATGGCTCGCGAGCTCGGGATTGATATCCATGGCCGCGACGAAGAAGATGGGGAAGAACGAGATCACGACACCGCGCGTTCGAACGAACGGGAAGTTGCTAGCGGACGTGGATTGGGTCAGCTCATGATAGAAGACGAGGACGAAGACACTGAAGACGATGATGAGGATGTCGTTGCGCTCGATGAGGAAGACGAGGCTGAAGACAACGACGATGAGGACGAGGAAGAATTTGACGTGGATGTGGAGGATGACCCAGCTGTTGATGAGGATGAGGATGAGGATCTTGCGCTCGCCGAGGATGATGATGACTTCGCCGAGGATGACGATGACGGAGGCACCGAAGACTAGGCCTGCTCAGTAGAGCCTGCTGTTGGGACACGGTGCCCCCAGGCGTTACGTCCTAACGTGGTAAGGAGGTTGACGCTTTTGCTCGACGTCAATAATTTTGACCGGATCAAAATCGGACTCGCGAGCCCGGAGCTGATCCGGGAGTGGTCTAGCGGCGAAGTGAAGAAACCTGAGACTATTAACTATCGTACTCTAAAGCCCGAGCGGGAAGGACTCTTTTGCGAAAAGATCTTCGGCCCGACTCGAGACTGGGAATGCCACTGCGGCAAGTACAAGCGTGTGCGCTACAAGGGTATCGTCTGTGATCGCTGTGGTGTTGAGGTCACCCGAGCGAAGGTGCGGCGCGAACGCATGGGCCATATTGAGTTGGCCGCTCCGGTTTCTCATATCTGGTTCTTCAAGGGGATCCCCAGTCGCATGGGGCTGCTCTTGGACATGTCGCCGCGGACTCTGGAGAAAGTGCTTTATTTTGCCTCGTACATCGTGGTCGATCCTGGTGACACCCCGCTGGCGAAGAAGCAGCTACTGACAGAGGGCGAGTATCGGGAGTATCGGGAGAAGTTCCCGAACGCCTTCAAGGCCGGCATGGGAGCAGAGGCCATTAAGAAACTCCTCGATGAGATGGACTTGGACGAGATGTCCGAGGAGTTACGCACAGAGATAAACGACAGCTCTGGGCAGCGTCGGATGCGTGCCATCCGGCGGCTCGAGGTAGTCGAGGCCTTTCGCAAATCGGGCAACCAGCCTGAGTGGATGATTCTCGAGGTCATTCCGGTCATCCCTCCGGAACTGCGTCCGATGGTGCAACTTGATGGTGGTCGATTTGCTACCTCTGATCTCAATGACCTGTATCGTCGAGTGATCAATCGTAACAACCGACTCAAGAGGCTGCTGGAGCTTGGAGCCCCTGATATCATCGTGCGCAACGAGAAGCGCATGCTTCAGGAGGCAGTCGATGCACTCGTAGACAATGGTCGCAGAGGGCGTCCTGTCACAGGCCCAGGCAATCGCCCGCTAAAGTCCTTGTCGGATATGCTCAAGGGCAAACAGGGCCGCTTCCGTCAGAATCTGCTGGGCAAGCGTGTGGACTACTCGGGCCGTTCTGTGATTGTGGTGGGCCCTGATCTCGAGTTGCACCAGTGCGGACTTCCCCGGGAGATGGCTTTGGAGCTGTTCAAGCCCTTTGTGATGAAGCGTCTCGTGGATGAGGGGCATGCCCACAACATCAAGAGTGCTAAGCGCATGGTGGAACGTGTGCGCTCCGAAGTCTGGGACGTTCTAGAGGAGGTTATCAAGGAGCACCCAGTGCTTCTTAACCGGGCACCTACGCTGCACCGCCTCGGCATTCAGGCCTTTGAGCCTGTACTCGTGGGCGGGCGAGCGATTCAGATTCACCCGCTGGTCTGTGTGGCCTATAACGCGGACTTCGACGGCGACCAGATGGCCGTACACGTGCCCTTGTCCGCTGAAGCACAGGCTGAGGCTCGTCTATTGATGCTCTCGGCCCACAATATCCTGCTTCCTTCCAGTGGTCGCCCGGTAACGACGCCTCACCAGGAC
>CAYYHF010000256.1:0-3944 GCA_964471415.1 uncultured Clostridia bacterium
TGAGCGGGCAGCAAGCGGCCGTGCTTCCTAATCTCTTTCTTGTACGGTAACTTTCGCGGTATCGCCTGGCTGCTTTCCGATTTTGTTGCGGATGTCCTTCCGCAACCCTGTGATGTAGCATTAGGCGCATCATTGCGTCAAGCCCACGACGAGATCTGCTCCGCCCGCAACCTTTAATCCTATCCGCCAATACGTCCAACTGTACTCCACCGGTCCCCACAGGAAGTAGCTCTTTCTGAACATGATCCAACCACGATGTCAAAATCTTTGCTTTCACGGGCACGCTTAGGGAGGAATTGTAAAAAAGAAGGCGAATAAATTGGTACAACATTAGTTGGATGCTCAAACAAACTAATAGGAGTTGCGGTATGAACATGAAGAATTCTCAACACGCTCACGAGAACGTACACCATTCAACACCCACCACCGGGAACCAGGGTCTGGTGAAGGACCTGAACAAGGCAATAGTGCTCAACATGATCTGGAGGTCAGGCCCTATATCCAGGGCCGACATATCGAGGGCTTCGGGGTTGAACAGGGCGACTGTGTCGTCGCTGGTTGACGAGCTGATCACCGAGAGCTACGTCACGGAGGTGGGAGTCGGGGAATCTGCGTTGGGGCGGAAGCCCATCATGCTGAAGGCCAATCCAAGCGTGGGCACTATCATCGGTGTCGACCTGGGCGTCAACTACATCCGTCTCATAGCTTCTGACGTCACGGCGAACGTCGTTGCCCGCGAGGAGCTGGTAATACATCCTGGCGACGGCGTGGAATCCATCGTGGGGACCATGCTGAAGGCGATAAAGCGAATGGCGGCATCGGTGCCGCCGACGCTGAAAGGGCTCATCGGAGTCGGGGTCGGGGTGCCGGGGTTGGTCAGGTCTGACGGCGGAGTGCTTGCGTTCGCGCCCAACCTCAGGTGGAAGGATGTGCCGCTCAGGCAGATCTTAGAGGAGCAACTGTGCGCCTCTGCGTTCGTGGATAACGAGGCCAATGCAGGCGCCATGGGAGAGAGGTGGTTCGGCGCAGGGAAGGGCGTGCAGAATATGGCCTACCTCAGCGTCGGCATCGGCCTGGGCGTGGGTATCGTGATCAACGGCGAGCTGTACCGTGGGAGCATGGGCTACGCAGGGGAGATGGGGCACTTTACCATTGAGCCTGACGGCCCGGAGTGCGGGTGCGGCAACCGAGGCTGCTGGGAGACTCTGGCGTCGGAGCGGGCGTCGCTGGGCAGGGTAGCAGAGGCAGTCCGGGCGGGCCGGCCGACGGAGCTGGCAGGGCGCGAGGGAGACAGGCTCACCATGGACGACCTGGCAAGGGCGTGCGCCGACGGCGACGAGGTGGCGCAGGAGGCTCTTGCGGAGACAGGCAGGTACCTGGGGATAGGGATCGCGGGGGTGATCAACACCTTCAATCCCGACCTGGTGATCGTCGGTAATACGGTGGGGTGCTGCAGCCGGCTGGTATTGGAAGAGGCCGAGAAGGAGATTCGCGCGAGGGGGCTCAGCCAACTGGCGGAGGGAGTCAGGTTGGTCCAGGCTGCGCTGGGCAAGGATTCGTGTGCTATGGGGGGAATCTCCCTGGTTTTGAACGACCTTTTGAGCCTTCCGAAGATTGCACTGTAGGGTTTGTGTCGGGATCGACGTGAGATAAAGGCGCATGCGTGCGGGGGGAGGAACGCTTGATGACAGTTGGCAGAGTGAAGAACAGTGTCGGGATCTGGTCGTTCGGCGCCAACGCGACGCGCTTCATGCCTGGAGGGTACCATCCGGAGGCGCTCAAGGAGGATATGCCGACGAAGGTGCGACGCGTGGTGGACGGCCTAGGGGACCTTGTGGATGGCTACGAGTTCCACTATCCGGGGGAGGTGTCCGAAGACAACCTCGATCAGGTGCTGGAGGCCTTGGGCGGAGCGGACCTTTACGCCGTGGCGCTGGGGCTGTTCTCTATACCCAAGTATGCCCTGGGCTCGTTTATCAACCCCGATCCTAAGCTTCGGAGGGAGTCGGTGGACACCGCGAAGCGCGGGGTTGACCTAGCGGCTCAGGTCGGGGCGAAGTTCATCATCTGGCCCGGCGGAGAGGGCTACAATTACCCGTTCCAGGTGCCGTACGGCGAGGTGTGGCAGCGTTTCATAGATGCCATAGCGGAAATAGTTGACCATGCCCATGGTAAGGGCGTCACCGTGCTATTGGAGCACAAGAACTCAGAGCCTGCCATGAACATCCTCATGCGCAACATCGGCATGACCCTTTTTGTGATACACAAGGTCACAGAGACCGGTGTGCCGACTGACCTGCTGAAGGTGAACATGGACTGGCAGCATCTGATCATGAACGGCGAGCCGCTGGCTGAGTACGCTGCGCTCCTGGCGAAGGAGGGGCTCTTGGGGCACCACCACGGCAACTCGGGCTGGGGCACCTTCGATGACGACAACATGGTGGGCGCCACCTGTTTCATGCAAACCCTTGAGCTCGCTGTGGAACTGCGGCGGGCGGGGTACGGGAGCGGCGGCGAGCGGATCGGGTTCGACCTGTTCCCCTACACCGAAGACCAGATCGAGGCTGTTAGGCAGAACGTGTACCAGTGGGAGTTCATCGATTCAATCGCGGCGAGGATCGACGAGGCGACGCTGGCGGAGGCGCAGGCGAAGCACGATGCGGTGGCTGCGTACAGCGTCGTCTACACAGCCATGGGGCTGGACGAGGACTTCCGTCAGGCGGTGGATGCGAGCAGGAGGAAGTAGACTCTATTCGCTCTGTCGCTCGCTTTACGGTGCCTTGTAGGACCTCTTCCGGCAGGATGCCGAATTCGTCGACTCGGTCAGCAGATGAGGGGGTGGGAGGCTGGAGGCGCGGATGTTTGAGGTCAGGCTGGAACCGTCAACTTAACATTAAGAAAAAAGGAGGAGACAAGGATGACGATGAAGCGCTTTGGGATCACGATAGGTTCCGTACTACTTGTTGTCCTCTTGTTGCTGACGATTACCATGCCAGCAGCTACTCAGCAAAAGATTACCATCGGCGTTTCCATTCGGAGCCTGTCGGAGGAGCGGTGGGCGCGAGAGAGGGACCTCATGGAGGAAAAGGCGAAGGAGCTAGGGGTAGACATCATCTTCACGGATGCCAATAACGATGAGTTTGTGCAGAACTCGCAGATCGAGAACTTGATTGCCCGCGGCGTCGATGTTTTGATAATCATCGCCCGAAACAGCGACGTGGCGGCCAACGGAGTGGCGATGGCGAGCGCGGAGGGGATCCCGTGCATCGCGTACGACGTGGCCATATACCATCCTGATGCTATCTACGTGTCGTTCGATAGCGTGAGGGTGGGATACGAGATGGCCAAGGCCGTAGTGGAGCAGGTGCCGAAGGGCCGGTACTTCTGGATCGGCGGGTCGCCTACGGACGACAACGCTTATCTGGTGAGGAAAGGGCACTTCCAGGTGCTGCAGCCGCTGATCGACAAGGGCGACATCGTGCTCCTAGGCGAGCAGTGGTGCGATGCGTGGAGCCCTGAGGAGGCGCTGAAGCACGTGGAGAACGCGCTGACCGCGCATGCGAACCAGATCGACGCGATCGTATGCTCCAATGACGGGACCGCGGGAGGCGCGGTGCAGGCGCTGAAGGATCAGGGCCTGGCCGGAAAGGTCCCCACGTGCGGGCAGGACGCTGACCTCGTGGCGTGCCAGAGGATAGCCGAGGGGACGCAGACTGTAACCATATTCAAGGATGTCAGGATTCTGGCCGATGCTGCGATGAAGACTGCAGTGGAGCTGGCGCAGGGCAAGCGTCCGTCGGGCATCAACGGCAAGTACGTCAATGAGGCGAAAGGCATCGAGCAGGACGCTGTATTCGCGGAAGTGATCCCTGTCACGAAAGACAACCTGTATGAGGTCATCGTGAAGGGCGGTTTCCACAAGCTGGAGGACGTGTACAGGAACG
>CAYYHF010000257.1:0-3901 GCA_964471415.1 uncultured Clostridia bacterium
CATCGGTCTCTCGGCAATGCCCATGCAATCCACCCTGCTTCCTTGTATGATTCCAGGGCATAAAGAATAGCGCGGACTTCAATGACTTTTGGCGCCCCTCCTCCAGTCAAATCCGCGCTCAAACTAGCACACCAAACCTGTAAATATCATGCTTGTTCCCTTGTCCCCTTATACCCCATTGTGACAATGAGTTATGTTATCACAAGACCGGCATTGCGTCAAGGCAATCCGCAAACTGCAATCCGCCGACTGACAGATTGTGGATCGTCGTGTGGCCCTGTTGCCGGGGACCTACAATCCCTCCCGGCGCCGCGCGACCCAGCCCGTCAGACCCCTCGCGGATGCCGTTGACGGGCCGGGCGCGTTTCCGGATACTGCGACACTACTACTTGATATCGACCTGCGCACCGGCCTCAACTAGCTTGGCCTTGATCGCTTCGGCCTCTTCCTTCTTGATTCCTTCCCTGACGGGCTTGGGAGCATTGTCGACGAGGTCCTTGGCTTCCTTCAGGCCAAGCCCGGTGAGCTCGCGGACTACCTTGAGCACGGGGATCTTCTTGTCGCCGGCACTCACCAGTATCACATCGAACTCAGTCTTCTCCTCGACTTCAGCAGCCGGGGCTGCAGCGCCGTTGCCGACCGCCGGCATAGCGGCCATGGGCATGGCAGCGCTGACTCCGAACTTCTCCTCAAGAGCCTTGACCAGTTCGGCCAGGTCGAGGACTGTCATGGTCTCAATAGCGGAAAGGATTTCTTCCTTAGTCATAGCGTAAGTTCCTCCCTCTTACTAAGCTTACTCAGCCTCGACGGCCATAGCGCCGCCCCCGGCTTCTTCTTTCTGCTTCCTGATCGCGTCCAGAGCCCATACAAGCTTACGCGCCGGCCCCGCCAGTACGTTGACAAGCCCTGCGATGGGCGATTTCATGGAACCAACCACCTGAGCCAGCAGGATCTCCCTCGGAGGCAACGCGGCAAGGCGCGCCACCTGATCACGGTCGATGGTCTCGCCCTTCAGGATGCCGCACTTGATCTTGAGGATCTTGCTCTCCTTGGCAAACCCAGCAAGTATCCTCGCCGCAGCAACCGGGTCCTGGCCCGAAAACGCGATGGCAGTGGGGCCCTCCAGATACGGATCGAGCCCATCTATCCCCACATTGTCAGCTGCGATCTTGATAAGCGTGTTCTTGTAGACCTTGTACTCGACTCCGGCTTCGCGCAGACTGCGGCGCAATTTGATGACCTGGCCCACGTTGAGGCCTCTAAAGTCGGCGAGCACCGCCGCAGTGGATGAACCAAACCTGGCTTCGAGCTCCTCTATGGTCTGGGTCTTCTCGGGTGTAGGCATTCTTGCACCTCCGTTCGCGTCAATCTACAACGACTGGTTGCCAATCACCTTTTCCCAATGGCTTCAACCGTTCTGAAGCGGTCTTACACTGCCGCTTCGATTGACAACAGAAAGGGACCTCGGCGCATGTGCGGCCGGAGGTCCCTGAAAAAGTCAGGACTTGCAGCTCTCCTCCGACCTCGGCTGGCGGACACCTCGCGATGCTTGACGGCATGCTTCACGGTATCCCTTAAGCCCCGCGATGCGCATCGCCGGGGCACCGGCTGTCTTTGGCCTGGCGCTTCTTTCTATTGTCAAGGCAAACGGGTGCTACCTCTCGACATTCATCGTCGCTGCCAGCTGTGGGCTGATATAGATGCCCGGGCTCATAGTCGTCGCCACCGACACGCTCCTGATATAGGCGCCCTTGGCAGCTGCCGGACGCGCCTTCACGATCGCATCCATCAACACTGTCAGGTTGCCCATGAGCTTCTCAGAGCCGAACGAAGCCTTGCCGATGGGCACGTGAATGATGCCCGCCTTGTCTAGTCGGTACTCCACCTTACCCGCTTTGATCTCGGATATCGCTCGCGCGATGTCGAAGGTCACTGTACCGGTCTTAGGGTTGGGCATGAGTCCCCTCGGTCCAAGGATCTTGCCGAGCTTGCCCACGACCGACATCATGTCGGGCGTTGCAACGGTAATGTCGAAATCCATCCATCCGCCTCTGATTTTCTCAGCCAGTTCCTCCGCTCCCACAAAATCAGCGCCGGCCTCTTCGGCCTCGTGCGCCTTCTCGCCCTTGGCAAATACGAGAACTCGCTTGGTCTTTCCCGTTCCGTGCGGAAGGACCACAGCGCCGCGTACCTGCTGGTCAGAACGGCGAGGGTCAACGCCCAAACGGATGTGGGCTTCAACCGTCTCGTCGAACTTCGCTCGGGCGATCTCTCCAACAAGGTTGATCGCCTCGGCGGGCTCGTAGAGCTTCTCCCTGTCGATCAGCTTGGAAGAGTCTTGATACTTCTTTCCTCGGCTAGACATCCAAGTTTACCTCCTTCGTGGTGCCAACGGACTTGATCCTCCCACGATTCGGGCCAGTTCTGCCCGAGGATTACTCCTCGACTACCTCAACGCCCATACTGCGAGCGCTCCCGGCCACCTGTTGCATGGCGGCCTCAATGTCGTTGGCATTCAGGTCCGGCATCTTGATTTTCGCGATCTCCCTCACCTTATCCATGGTGAGCTTGCCCACCTTTGCCCGATTGGGCTCGGCCGAACCGTGCTCCCACCCAATCGCCTTCTTTATGAGGAAGGAGACCGGCGGCGTCTTCAACACGAGCGTGTAGGATCTATCGTCATACACAGTAACCTCTACAGGTATGATCGTGCCTACCTGGTCAGACGTGCGAGAGTTGAAGTTCTTGCAGAACTCCACGATATTGATCCCGGTGGGCGCCAACACCGGCCCCACGGGCGGCGCGGGAGTGGCCTTGCCCGCATTCAGTTGGATCTTGACCACAGCTGTGACTTTCTTCGCCATAGACTGACACCTCCTCCCCGAGTGGCACTACAGCTTCTGGACTCCCGAGAAATCGAGTTCCACTGGGGTTTCGCGTCCGAAAACCGATAGCAGCACGCGGAGCTTGCCCTTCTCAGCGTTAACCTCCTGGACAACGCCATCAAAGCCCTGGAAAGGCCCGGATACGACCTCGACCTGCTCACCCGGTTCGAAGTCTACACGGATCTTCGGCTCGGCCTCCGCTTCCATGTCACTGAGAATAGCGCGGACTTCATCTTCAGTGAGGGGAATCGGCTTGTTACCGGAGCCGACGAACCCTGTTACGCCCGGAGTGTTCCTCACCACGTACCATGAGTCATCGCTCATCGACATCTCCACCAGAACGTAACCTGGGAATCGTTTGCGTTTGACGATCTTCTTCTTGCCGTCCTTGAACTCCGTCTCCTCGTCAGTGGGCACAAACACTCGGAAGATCTTGTCTTCCTTTTCCATGGTCTTCACGCGGCGTTCGAGATTGGCCTTGACCTTGTTTTCATAGCCGGAGTACGTGTGTATCACGTACCACTCTGCGCCATTACGGCTCACATCAGCGTCCATTTGCCTTATGCAGCTGCCTTGATGATCTGGTCGATCACGAACGACAAACCCAGGTCGATAAGACCCAAGAACACCGCCACGATCGCCACATAAACGACAACGGCGACAGTAAAGGATGTGAGCTGTTTCCGGTCAGGCCATTGGACGCGCCTGAATTCCGCCCGCACTTCCCGCAGAAACCTGCCGATTCCGCTGAAGAACCCGCGGGTCCGCGTGAGGAGAGTCGGCTTGGCCTCAGAAGCCATGATATGGATCCCTCCCCTGTGAAACACGCCTAGATTATACCTAGCGGGTTTCCTTGTGTAAAGTGTGAGCCCTGCAGAACTTGCAGTACTTCTTCCGCTCAATCCGGTCGGGATCGTTCTTCTTGTTCTTGGTCGTCTGGTAATTGCGGTTCTTGCACTCACCGCACTGGAGGGTGATTCCTTCCCGCATTTGACTGGACCTCCCTCATATCGACT
>CAYYHF010000258.1:0-3830 GCA_964471415.1 uncultured Clostridia bacterium
GTGGCGCAGTTTGGCTAGCGCGCTTGCTTGGGGTGCAAGAGGTCGGGAGTTCAAGTCTCCCCGCTCCGACCAGTAATAGTGCGCTGAGTCCCCGGAGCTTTGGTTTCGGGGATGTTTTCATGTGCGGCGACTCGCAGTCTGCCAGCGTCCGGCATGTGTGTGGTGTAGCGGGGGTATGCATCGTGGAGTCGATCAATGCAGCGCCGAGTGTGGTCGCAACGTCTGTGGAGGAACTCCGGCTCAAGCTTTCTGCCACTTCCAGACGCTTGCGCGCCAGAATGGACGGGGTGAACCGTCCTACTGTAGGCCTAGCTCTGGGAAGCGGGGCAGCGCGCGGTCTGGCCCACATAGGGGTCTTGGAGGTCTTGTTTCGTTCGCGCATCGCCATCGATGTGATCGTAGGTTGCAGCATTGGCGCTGTGATCGGGGGATGCTATGCGGCCGGCATGGATTCATATGAGCTGATCGGAATCGGGCTCGCAATCGATCAACGGGAGGTTTTCCGCCACATCGATCTGGGGGCGCCCAACCGCGGCGGACTGATCAGCGGCGATAGAATCGAAGGGCTGCTGAGCGAGTTGACCAAGGGCAAAGGCTTTGAGCAGCTTCGGCTTCCTTTTGCCTGCACTGCCGCGGACATTTTGAGCGGCGAGGAAGTCGTAATAGAAGACGGTCCTGTCCACGAGGGAATCAGGGCATCGTCCTCAATTCCCGGCGTGTTTCAGCCGATGATGTGGGAAGGACGCCCGCTAGTGGACGGGGGGATTCTCAATCCGATACCCGCCAATTACCTTGCCGCGCTGGGGGTCGATGTTTCGATTGCCGTTGACGTGATGCCGGTGCTCAAGCCGTCGATGGAGCGACTGGGAAAGGCTCCATCGATAGTCTCCACACTCATCAACTCGTTTGATATCATGGGCCGCCTGGTTGCGGCGCCCGTTGCTCAGATGGCCACGATAGTGATCAGACCGCAGGTCGGCGAGGTATTCGGCGCGGAGTTCTGGCGCGCGACCGAGTTGATCACCGAAGGTTTCCGGGCGGCAGAAGCCGCTGTCCCGGCCATCCGGGGAGCGCTGAATCGAGCCGGGACTTGATGTTTGTCGCGAGTGTGCCTGGAACTGCTAATTCCGCTCCGCGCTCGTGAACGCAGTATCTGTCCGTTTCGATTCCTTCTCCGCGTACATGGCTCCATCGGCAGCCCGGAGCAGAGCGTCCAGGTCGCCTCCTGTGTCCGGCATCCACACGGCTACTCCTATGCTCACGTCCAGCCCTGATGCGATCTCAGATCCCTGGGTCCACGCGCGAGTCTGATGCCTTACAGTGTCTGCCGCAGCCAGCGCTTTGCGTGCATCAGCCCCTGGCAGCAACACAACGAATTCGTCTCCTCTCATGGTACTCGGCCGAGGGGTGGGACGTACCGTTCTGCAAGTAATCGGTGGTGCTGTTAGCGTTGGGGGCGAACTTGCCAGAGAGCGCATAAGGAGGTATTATCGAGTCGGAGCTGTGCCGCGCGCGGCGCGGGAACAGCACGGGCGTCATTGTCGTTGAGATTACCAGAGGCAGCTATGCGGATTGCGTGGGCTACTGGGGCTTAAGACGTCCAGGTTCGGATAAGGTGGGCGCGTATCGAATGAATGAAGACTTGAAAACCGACCATGTTGTCGAGGAGACGATCACAGAGGACACTGAGCACACGCACGTACAGGGCGTGGACGCTTTCGGTGATCCTGCGTTGGCGTGTGAGTCGGGGGAGGAGGTCGATGGCGCCGAAGGCGAGGCGGAGGCCGTCCGACTTGCCGGGGCCAGTCGGCGAAGAAAGGCTGCGGTTCGTGAGGCCATGGAATATCTGCAGTCCATAGCACTGGCAATATTGCTCGCGATGGTGATCATGACCTTCGTGGGCAGGTCGTTTGTGGTTGAAGGAGCGTCCATGGAGCCTACGCTGTACAACCGCGAGCGCATTATCGTGGAGAAGGTGAGCTACAGGTTCCGCGCTCCCGCTCGCGGCGAGATCATCGTCTTGAGGAACCCATGGCGGCCTGATACAGAAGGATGGGCCCGCGCAGTGGAGGCTATGCGCGAGCTGGTTGATTTCAGCGGTTCAATGCGTCCTTACATCAAGCGCATTGTAGGCGTAGCGGGCGATACCATCGAGATATCGGACGGTCGCGTCTACCTAAACGGCGAAGAGCTACATGAGCCCTACGTGGCTGCCCTGCCCTGGAGAGACTACGGTCCGGCCAGGGTGCCGGAGGGTTGCGTGTTCGTGATGGGCGACAACAGGAACAACTCGGACGATAGCCGAGGCAGTGTTGGGTTTCTGCGGACGGACCGGATCGTGGGGAAGGCGCTACTCAGATACTATCCTCTGAAGAAGGCGTGCATGATGCGGCGTCCGGATGTGTACTAGTCAGATGGGCAATACGCATTTGGCAACGCCCCGGGGCCGTCAAGGAGAGGTCCCGGGGCGTATCGTTCTGCTCGTGATCTGGATGAAGGCTATTTGCCGGCAAGATCCGCAGTGCAATGCGCGCACCTGACTGCCTTGATCGGGATGGTGGACAGGCAGTAAGGGCACTCCTTGGTAGTGGGGGCTGCAGGGACCGCTGGCGCGGGCTTCTTCTCCAGAGTCTCGGCTGCCTCCTTCATCTTGTTGATCCATTTCACCAAGAAGAATATCGCCAGGGCGACCACGATGAAATCGATCACTGTGTTCAGGAACAGTCCGTAGTTTACCGTTGCCGCTCCCGCCGCTTTCGCATCGGCGAGGGAAGCATAGCGCTCGCCCGACAAGTTGATGAACAAGTTTGAAAAGTCGACCTTGCCAAGCAGCATTCCTATGGGGGGCATGATCACGTCATTCACGAGCGAGCTCACGATTTTCCCGAACGCGCCGCCGATGATGATGCCTACGGCCATGTCGATAACGTTGCCTCTCATAGCGAAATCTCGGAACTCTTTCAGCATCGAATTACTTCCTCCTTACACTCCGGCCGATGTGGTATTGCCGCGCTGCGTGAAAAAAATAGCTGCCAGAACGTCAGGCAGCCGGTCCGTTGGACATGTATTGTTGACTCATGGTGCGAGAGGGGGGAGTTGAACCCCCACGGGTTGCCCCGTCAGATCCTAAGTCTGATGCGTCTGCCATTCCGCCACTCTCGCACGCGAAAAGCGTCTCATGACGGAAAAGAATGGTCGAGGTGCCGGGACTTGAACCCGGGGCCTCTTGGTCCCGAACCAAGCGCGCTACCAAACTGCGCTACACCTCGACCTTGCGCCCATATCAGGCACACCCATAGTATAGAGCATGGGTCTACACGTGTCAAACGCTTTCGCGCGTGCTTTCCCGCGTGCCATTATGCGTCTGTGATATTGTCCTCCCTGGACGCGGCGGGATTGCCGGTGACCGAACCCTGTGACCTACGGGACACCTTTTCCGGCCATCCTGTGTCTGTTTACCTAGGAACCCCGAAGACCCCGTAGGTGATAAAAGCGGCCTTGCGCAGGTATTTCGGTGAAACCGCGTTTACCAGGGGATCAGTGGACCGTTAGCAATGTGACATGGTTTTTGAGCGTACCTTCCCAGATGTGACACGGTCTTGACGGGAAGGGGATGAAAACCGGGCTCTTTTGGGGGTTTCTGGGGAAGCAGAGGTCGTCAGAGGCCCTCCCCGGGGATATTCCGAAGATATTCCGGGGGCGCACGAGTGCAACCACATTATGTAATCCGTATCTGCCTGCGGATTTGATGATGGTGCGGCTCCAGAAGAATGAGGCGCCGCCAGCGGCGCAAATCCAGACAACTCATGCCTGTTCAACCGTGCCGGATC
>CAYYHF010000259.1:0-3817 GCA_964471415.1 uncultured Clostridia bacterium
AGACTAAGTAGTTCTTGATTAGTCTTTGCGCGATACGTTGGTTTGCGCTATAATCCCTGCTAGACGTCTATTCGGCGTCGAGGGAGGCGTAACTCAGATGCGATTCGTACGACAACTCGACGATGACGAGGTCTGTGTCTTGGAGACTATGAGGCGCACTGCCGTAGGGCGGGTATCGCAGAGGGCGCATATGGTGCTTCTCTCGAACAGGCACTACTGCATAGCAGAGATTGCGCGCGTGTTCGACGCCTCTGAGAACACAGTCAGACAGTGGACCGAGCGCTATGAGCGCGATGGCGTTGACTGTCTCGACGACAGACCTCGCAGCGGCAGGCCGCCGAAGGTTTCGGCGGCCGTCCAAGCCGCCATCCACGAAGACGTCCTCAAGCCTCCCTCCGAGCTTGGGCACGCGTTTGCCATCTGGACCGCAGCTCGCCTGTGCGTCCATGTTGCAGTCCGGTATGGGGCCAGGGTGTGCACGTCGACAATGTACGGCATTCTCAGGGGCCTGGGCTTCAGACACAACCGACCGCGGCACGCGGCCAAGCGGGCATATGACCCTCAGGCCAAGGCAAAGATGGATGCCGTCACTGAGGTTCTCAGTTCGCCTGTGGCAGGCAACCATGTGATCTACGAGGACGAAAGCGACATCCACTTGCTTCCGACCTTGAGATCCGCGTGGATGCCTCAGGGCAAGCAACTCCGCGTTCCTACTCCGGGCGCCAACCAGAAGAAGAGCGTATTCGGCGCATTGGACATCCGCACCGGTGCATTCATACACCGCATCTTCGACAGGAAGAGAGCCGTTGAGTTCATCGATTTCATGGCGTACATGGTTGCTCAGTACCCGACCGGGAACATCCACATCATCCTGGACAACTTCAGCATTCACAAGGCGCGGAGTGTGCAGGCATGGCTTGCCAGTCATCCACGAGTGAAACTCTACTTTCTGCCGTGCTACATGCCACAGCTGAACCCTGTAGAGAAGGTATGGTGGCACATGAAGGCAGTGGTTACTGCCAACAGGCCGTATGGTTCAATGGCCGCGCTCGTCGACGCCGTCAACGCGTTTTTCGAGCAGCTCAGCCCCTCCAGGGTTCAGACATTGGCCGCCTGATTGGGCTAAGATACTTGTTGAAACCTACCTAGAAGGAATGAGCTGCTGGAGGCAGGCGAGGATCCGAGTAGCATAGTGGTACGGAGGATAGACAATGCCCAGGCGCTGGAGTCGGCGTGGATGGAGCTAGCCAACCTAGAGAAAGTGGATGGACTGAACATGTACTCTCACGGCTATTCTGGAGGACCTGAAGTTGCAGGAGGAAGCAAGGATGTATGGGAGAGGATCATCGCAGTGAATCTTAGGTGGAGCGTTGGAGCGACCGCAGTCTTCCACGGCTGCAATACGGCTGCTTTTGCAGATAGATTCGCGGAGACACAGCGCATCGCTACGTACGGACAACAGGGATACTCGTCGTTTTCTTCGAGCTCGGTACTGCACATTCGGATCTCCCGCTGGTCGCCACGCGTGTACCTGTATCACTTTGAGTTTCTCAATCTGCTGAACACCAACCGTTGGGGGGTGCCGCACACTGTTGACTGATCACACGATGCTTCGCATCCGGCTCTCTAGTAGTTGGGTCATCATGTTCGCGATCGTTGCGGTCGGCGTGTTCATAGGGCAGTCGTTTTTCGAAAGGCAGGCTATGAAGAGGACGATCATGCTTATGGCCCGTTCTTTTCAGATAGGTGCAGCGCCTAATCCAGCCCTCTTTACCGATGATGCTGTGTTCAGGTTCGAGAACCTTGAATCCCCGTACGATGCGGCGCTAAGTGTGTTTGTGCAGAGAGTTCCCCAGCATCACGCGTTTGGCGATGTCTACGTGCAGGAGATCGAGATGGTATCTCGCAGTATCGCCTCAGTCAAGACAACGTCCTGGTTTTCGATCGGTGGGTCGTCCTATGAAGCTTCGGGCATCGTAGTTCTGAAGAAGGCTGGGCTCTTCAGATGGAAAATCGCGAGCGTATCGTCGGGCTTTCCAGCCTTTCGGGAGTTGTTCTTTGATATAACATCTGTTACATGAACCGGCAGCAGTGGCAGGCGGTCATGGAGAACGCTGCACCATGCCTCAGCGAATCAGCCAGACCTGACTCGGTCGATGGCTGCGGAGGCAGGTTACTACTCGCTCGTGCTCAGTCCATGGCGGAGAACCTAGTTGAGAGGCGTTGAGATCCAGCTGCATGAGGCTGGCGACGATCGTTGCGAAGCCATCTGGAAGCGTAGGTCTCCTCTCGATCACGCAGTATTGTACTCCGTTTCGCACTCTAGCTAGCGTAGCACTGTAGTACCTGGCTGGGGCCGCGCGCACGCACTGGGTCGATGCTGCGGTCACAGTATGCGAGTATGCCAGAGCTGGCCAGATGAAACGGCGCGAAGCACTGCCTAATGAAGCGACTATTTCCCTGTGAGGCGGACATGATCAACGTGGCGGCCGCATCTGGTCTGCAGGTGTAGCGACACATGCCGTCTCGCCGCAAGAGACAACCGCAGAGTGCAACGCAAGGAGCCGGAAGGCCGGCGAGTCCACAACGTATTTCTACAACGGCTTGGGACGGCTCCTCGCCATCCCGGGCCTGTTCGGAACGGGCATTGGGAAGCGATGCCCCGATCGATGGCGTATCCTTGCTGTTTCACGGCACTGCCAAGACTATAAACATAGATTGGGAGAGAGGAGAATACTTGACAGCGCTGCCGAGTGGGAAAACGCCAAGAGGTGCTGACGCACTGTACATCGGGGATCTTGCACGGAAGGGCATCCGTGAATTGAGGGTCATGTCATGCCATTCCGGGGAGCTGAGCGTAAGGGATAACCTTGCAGAGGTATTCCATGCTACACAAGGCGTGAGAACCCAGGGGGGGAGTGGTGCACTCAGCTACGGATACCTCTCTGGCAGACCACGTAGATCTCTTTGGGAGATGTTTGCTGGAATCTTTGTAGGATTCCCCAAGGGTTGGGTTGTGTATGGTCAAGCGAAAGAATGAGACCTGGGGGAACAAGAGGTGACACCTGCATGAGACTGACCTTGAGAAACGGTGCGTGTGTCATTCTGGGTGTAGCGGTGTCATTGACCGTACTCTGGTATGGATTCTACCCACACGAAGTACATCTGGAGTATATTGGCTTCATCGACACGGGCGGGGATGGCGAATGCTGGAACCAGTATACGAGTTTCGGCGTTGGCATGTTGCGAGAAGTGAAGGCTGCTGATTTGCCCGATGTCGATTTTGCCAAGAACTACCTGGTTGTATCGAGAAACAGAGAGATAGATATGATGACCTATGTGAGGGTGAGCCGTTTCCTCTGGCCCTATCGAGAAGCCTATCAGGCGAAGGTTCGTTTCAAGGGCGAGAATGTGCCGGGAAGGTTGCATCTGTACAGAAGTCCTCGAATCCGTTGCGCGAACATAGGGTAGGAAGACCTGCGTAGCACTGTCAGCAATGTAAGCCTGAACTCTGGCCATCGAAGATGCCGCGGGGAGGCGAACGCCGTACCAGTATGACGGGTTCGAGCGCAAAATCAGGACCGTCCACCTGGACGGCAGCTTCGCGATGGCATCATCTGGAGTGTGCCAGGGCGACCCGTCAGATGCGATATCGGTATAGGCGCGGACTGACGCTCTCGGATGCAGCACGAAGACTTACCTCGACGCCGGAGGGCGGAAGGTCCGCATCGAGCAGGAGGCCGAGAACGGGCTTTCGGCCGCGACCAGGTTCGAGTACGATCTACTCGGGCGGATCACCCGAATGGTCGACCCCGCG